>NZ_JBJEFJ010000106.1:0-10629 GCF_051873915.1 Pradoshia sp. | reverse complement strand
TATTCCATACCAGCTGCCTGATTGACAGCTGGTATGATGAAATATTCAAGATGTCGGTATCATTTCATCTGATCAATCATAATGCGTTGTGATTTGTTATGATGAATTTACCTAGTAAGTTCATTCTTCCAAAGTGAGTCATTGTTGATTTATGTATGTAACACTAAATGTTCAGTTGAAGCAGGCATCTTTAATAGTCCCTCCTGAAGAAATGCTGGATACACGGTTAAAGAGGAAAGCTCCTCAAGCGGTACCCATTGATAGATCAGCCGTTCACCCTCAAGTCCGAAAAAGGGACCATGCTTTAGAATAGAGGATCCTTTTCGCGTGACGGAATAATAAAGGCCTATCTCATGAAAGGGGGCATTTTTGTATTCAAAGAAATTCTCTGTAAACCATACCAGTTGATCAACTTCAGCGTCGGCTCCGAGCTCCTCCTTCAATTCTCTTTTCAAGGATGTCATGGAATCCTCTCCAATCTTGACTCTTCCTCCTGGCAATGCCCAATAGTTATCGTCAGCTTGCCGGTGTAATAGTATATGCCCATCCTCAATCCAAACAGCGGCGGTTCGGTAGTTAAAGACAGCTGATTTTGTTTGAAATACGGCATCCATCCTAAAAAGCCTCCTCTATGTATGTATAATCATTCCAATGTTAAAAGTTTATCGTTATTTTTTCCTTGTCAAGGTTTTCCATTGAGGATGAAAGGGAATCACCATACATATACCCGGTGGATAATTCAAAAGGGTATGGGAGAAACGAATGAAGCTAGTGTACAACTATTTTATCCGAAAGAAAAGGAGAGAATAAACATGGCAAAAATCGTTTACGGAAAATATGATACGCAGGAAGAAGCTTTACAGGCAGTGAATGCTCTTAAGTATAAAGGAGCGGATGGATCTGATATTACCATCTTGGCAGATAAGGCTGACCGCCTTCGCTTTACGAAGGAAGCACCGAATAGTGATGTGGATACCGAAGCAGCTACTGGTGAATCCTTTATGGACAAGATTGCCAGCTTTTTCTCGGTAGATTCAACTGAACGAATTGAGGACAGGTTAATGGCGAAAGGGATTCAAGGTGTAGAGGCAGAGCGCCTTGCGGAAGATGTTGATAATGGCAAGATCCTTATCCTTGTGGATGAAGGGGCTGCAGGCATGATGGAGACAGGTCTGAATGACCAAACGACTCATAATAGCGGCTTATATGCCAATCGAAATGAAGAGAAAGCACGTGAAGAGGAGCGAAAAAGTCAAACAGTCGGGAATATGAGCCGGGCTGATGATCTTTCCGTGACGGCTGATACACGTTTAGATGATTCTAATTTACATGAAAAAGACGATTTGGATAAGAAGAGAACCTATCCCAAAAATCGAATTGACACAGATAATCTATAATAGGTAATTCGCAAAACCCTCGCCAAAGAAATCAGGCGGGGGTTTTGCATGGAGTACATGTCCACACAGACAAAAGCCCCGGTTTCTAGATCATCTAGCAAACCGGGACTTCTATCGTTTGTTAAGCTTCTACTGTGTCAGAGGAAGAAGCATTCTTTTTTTCTTTCTTTCGTTCTTGCTGGTCAATCATCACGGCGCATGCTGCATCACCGGTAATATTGACAGAGGTTCTTGCCATATCAAGCAAACGGTCAATCCCAAGTATCAAGCCGATTCCTTCGACAGGGAGGTTAACCGATGTCAAAACCATCGCAAGCATGATCAGTCCGACACCAGGCACGCCGGCCGTTCCGATACTCGCTAATACAGCCGTAATGACGACGGTAATAAGCGCTGTAAAGGTAAGGTTCACATCATACACTTGTGCAATAAAGATGGTCGCAACCCCTTGCATGATAGCCGTTCCGTCCATATTAATCGTGGCACCTAAAGGCTGAACGAAGCTTGAAATCTCTTTCCTGACTCCAAGATTATCCTGAGCCGTTTCCATTGATACAGGAAGAGTGGCGTTACTGCTGGAGGTACTGAATCCTAATGTCATTGCCGGTGCGAAGCCTTTAAAGAACCAAAGAGGGTTTTTCTTGGCAACAAATAGAATCGTGCCGCCGTAGACAACGATTGTATGAATAACAAGAGCAATCACAACGACAATCATATAAAGACCCATGGCTTTCATTGCACTGTAGCCTTGGCTTCCGACTGCAGTGGCAATCAGACCAAAAGTTCCATATGGCGCCAATTTCATTACCCATGTGACGAGGAACATGACGACATCGTTTCCTTGTTCAATCAGCTTAACAATGCCTTCCGTTTTCTTGCCTAAGGCTGTCAAAGCGAATCCAATCAAGGCGGCGAAGAAGATGATTTGAAGCATATCTCCGTTAACCATGGCTTGAAACGGGTTGCTTGGAATAATTCCGAGCAGGGTCTCTGCGATAGATGGGGCTTCTTCTGCTGAGAACTCAGCTTTAGAAGTATCGAATTCTCCTTTCGTTCCTGGTGAGATGACGGTAGCCAGCATCATCGCACCCATGATGGCCATGGCTGTTGTAATCAAGAAATACGTAACCGTCTTAAGACCGATGGAGCCAAGCTTTTTGGGATCTCCTAAACCGGCTACACCTAAAATGATGGAAAAGAGAACGATTGGAACGACGAGTAATTTAATTAGATTGATGAAGATAGTCCCGAGTGGGCTGAAAAGATACATATCAAGTTGCGTAAATAAGGAAGGGGAGTAAATATTTAGGATGAGACCAACGGCAGCACCCAGTACCAAGCCAATAATAATTTTTTTTGTTAAGTTCATTTTTAACCTCCTAAAATTGATGTCGATTCCTAGAATAATAGCTTTGAGGGGTCAGCCATTTAGGAAAGAACTCTACCATTAAAAGGGGGATAATGATAGTTATTGCTATCTTACCATAAAGTAGGCTGTTGTTTCATATATTAACACTCGAGGATAAAAATGGCTATATGAATATATGACTATTCACATCTACCCATTTTATGGGAGAAGCTAACGCGAAGAGATTATTTTCAAGTGAAAGACTGCAGAAAAAAGAAACACTCCACCGGAAAGTGTATTTCCGGATGGAGTGAATGTTTTGATGCCTTATTTACTATGAGGCAGCTGCTGTTTTTTTAGCGCTTCTTCAATGCCTTGATAATACTGCTTGCTGTAGAAGTTTGCTACAGCCTCTGTCCAAGTACCGCTGCGGCTGCCTTTGGAACGCTCTTCTAAATAGGCGCGATAGGTAGTGTTGTAATTCTCTAGTGCTGGCTTTAGATCCTGCTGATACTGTTCTTCATGAACGACAGCCTCTTCTGGGAGACGCGGTTTAAGACCCGGGTCTTCGGCAGGGTGGCCGATGCAAAGACCTGCTACCGGAAGGACATAAGGGGGCAGATTTAACTCCTCGATGACCTCCTCAAGGTTCCGTCTAATACCGCCGATGGCAACCGTGCCTAAACCAAAGGATTCAGAGGCGGTAACGGCAGTACCTAAGGCAATGCCGACATCTGTTGCCCCGACAAGCAATGTATCGATGTTATTGCTTATTTCAAATGAGGTTCCTTCCATTTGGCTTGCTAAATAGGTACGGTAGAAATCGAGACAGAAGACAAGAAATACAGGTGCCTCCTCGACATATTTCTGGTTACCACATAACATGGCGAGCTTCTGTTTACGCTCAGGTTCTTTAACGGCAATGATAGAAACCTGCTGACCGTTAATCCAGCTAGGTGCCGCTTGAACACATTGGATGATATGTTCTAGCTGACTTTCATCCACTCGCTTGTCTAGATAGGAACGGTAAGAACGATGTGCCTGCATTGTACGTATAACCTCATTCATGGTAAATCCTCCTTATGATGTTATCTAACTAATTATTATATTACAAAAAAGAATATCCATTGTACAAATCGTCTTGCATGACGTATGTAAGGGTTTTTTTATATACCTAGTATGATGGTTCGATGGTTCTATGTGCAAACATTGTGTTTAATAGCGTCGAAATTTATTGATTAATCAGACATTAAACTTGTATTCTGGTGGTAAATGGAAGTTAAGGCGATTTGTACTAAGTTACCGAAACAATCAACGCAAGGAGTGGTGAACGTGACGTATACATTTTCTCCTTTAGGAGACAAGGCTGTCATGATTAAATGCGGCTCTGCAATAGGTCAGCAAGAATATGAAAAGGTCATGAAGGCTTCCAGGCGGCTTGAACAAGTCGAGGAGGATTGGCTGATTGAAATCGTTCCAAGCTTTGCCTCAATCGCCGTTTTCTATGACCCTGTTCAATTAGACTGGCCCCATAAGGATGGTCAATCTCCTTATGAAACAGCCAGGATGAGGCTTGAAGATATCCTATCTGACAGACAAGGAACAGAAAGTAAAAAAGAGAGGTTCATGGAGATTCCAGTTTGTTACGGAGGGGAGCTCGGGCCGGACCTTGCTTATGTAGCACACTATCACAAACTATCTGAGGAAGAGGTTATTGAACTGCATGCGAGCGGAGAGTATGTCGTCTATATGCTTGGATTTGCTCCTGGGTTTCCCTATATGGGCGGCATGAAAAAAGAAATCGCAACACCACGCAAAGAAACTCCTAGGCTTAAGATTCCTTCAAGGAGTGTCGGAATAGCCGGTGAGCAGACAGGGATTTATCCGATTGAATCCCCTGGCGGCTGGCAATTAATCGGCAGAACCCCTTATTCTCTTTTTCTCCCTGATAAAGAACCTCCTGCCTTGCTGCAAGCAGGCGACCAAATCAAATTTAACCCCATTAGCTATGAAGAATATCTTTCGTTGGGAGGGGAGCATTCTTGATTATTGAAAAGCCGGGATTATTAACGACGATTCAAGATTTAGGCAGGACTGGCTACAAACAGTATGGGATTATTGCGAGTGGAGCGATGGATCAGACTGCACACCGGATAGCCAATATGCTAGTGCTCAATCCAGAGGAAACAGAAACAGTCGAAATTACGATGGGCGGGCCTGTTATACGCTTTCAGGAAAAGGCAGTCATCGCAATGACTGGCGGTCATTTCTCTCCTGCTGTTAATGGACAGCTGGTTAAGATGTATCGTCCGTTATTGGTGGATGATGGGGATGTACTGTCGTTCGGTCATCCAAAAAACGGGCTGAGATGTTATTTAGCGGTCCATGGCGGATTTTCCATTGAAAATGTCATGCATAGCAAGTCCACTTACCTAAGGGCCGGAATTGGGGGCTATAAAGGAAGAGCACTTGAAAAAGGGGACGAAATCCAGCTTAAGGCTGCCAAACCAATCAGATGGACTGGACCAATGAAGTGGTCAGCAGAGTCATTCCGCCTGCATGATGGCGGGACAAGGAAGAATGTTCGGGTCCTTCCTGGTCTCGATTATGATGCCTTTACAGAGGAAAGCAGGGCTGCCTTAATCAAAAAGGAATTCATCGTAAAGCCTGAATCCGATCGCATGGGATACCGGCTTGAAGGGGAGCGTTTAAGCTTGAAAAAGCAAACTGAATTCATCTCAGAGGCCGTATCATTTGGGACGATTCAAGTTCCGGCAGACGGACAGCCGATTATTCTAATGGCTGACAGCCAGACGCTTGGCGGTTATGCGAAGATTGCTCAAGTGGCAACGGTCGATCAGGCGGTTGTCGCCCAAGCAAAGCCAGGAGATCGATTGACCTTCGAGATGATTAGTCTAAAGGAGGCACAGCGACTGTTGCTTGAACAGGAGCGGGAGCTGAAAATTCTAAAGAGGGCCATACAGATGAAGTACTCATAAGGGGGATTTAATGTGTACGTGATTGACATTAATTGTGATATGGGAGAAAGCTTCGGAAATTATCAAATGGGATCAGATGAAGCCATATTAGGATATATTACGTCTGCCAATATTGCTTGCGGCTTTCATGCGGGAGATCCGGCCACGATGAAGAAAACCGTTCGTCTGGCATTAGAGAGGAATGTTGGAATCGGCGCTCATCCGGGTTTTCAAGACCTAGTCGGGTTTGGAAGAAGGGAAATGCAGGTCAGTCCGGAGGAGGTGTATGACCTCGTCATCTATCAGATTGGCGCCTTGAATGCATTTGTCCGCTCAGAGGGCGGGACGCTTCAGCATGTTAAGCCGCATGGGGCATTGTTTAATATGGCCGCTATTGACGCGAAGCTTTCAGAGGCGATTGCTGAAGCGGTGTATAAGGTTGACCCTGAGCTGATTTTATTTGGGTTATCAGGAAGTGAACTGGTTAAAGAGGGTGCGAAAATCGGTCTTCGGACAGCAAGTGAAGTATTCTCAGACCGCACCTATCAGCAGGATGGGTCGTTGACTTCTAGAAGGACGTTTGGCTCGGTCATCGAAAACTCGGATGAGGCGATTGCTCAAGTTGTCCGAATGGTGAAGGAAAAAAAGGTCCAAACCAGGCAGGGAGCAGATATTGAGATCATCGCCCAAACGGTTTGCATCCATGGAGATGGAACAAGCGCACTGCGATTTGCGGAGCAAATTAATCAAGCATTGCGAAAAGAGAATATTGAGATTAAGAGAATAGCAGAATTTATCTAATAACGAGCCTAAAGATACTCAGGGGGGTGAGGAATGAATGGAAAAGAAGGAATCACGCTTAAGTATCTTGCTTGGAGCAGCTTTCTTAATGGCCACGTCTGCGATTGGACCAGGCTTTCTTACACAAACAACCGTGTTCACGGAAACCTTGCTAGCAAGCATGGGATTTGTCATCCTTGTTTCTATTATCATTGACCTTGGGGCTCAGGTGAATATATGGCGGATTATTGCCGTATCCAAGAAGCGGGCGCAGGACATAGCGAATGAATTGCTTCCTGGATTAGGTTATTTCCTTGCAGCCATGATTGTTTTGGGCGGCTTGGCATTTAATATCGGCAATATAGCTGGTGCAGGACTTGGTTTACATGTCATCGTTGGTGTTGACCCCCGTTTAGGGGCCGTGTTAAGCGGTTTCGTTGCAGTGGGCATCTTTTTCATTAAGGAAGCGGGCAAAGCAATGGACCGCTTTGCGCAAATCATGGGGTTTGTCATGATTTTCTTAACGCTATATGTGATGTTTACTGCCTCTCCTCCTGTCGGTGAAGCAGCTGCGAGGACCTTCATGCCAGAGGAAATCGATTTATTGGCGATCGTTACCCTTGTGGGCGGAACAGTTGGCGGGTATATCACATTCGCTGGCGGACACCGCTTGATTGATGCAGGGGTGTCGGGAAAGGAAAATGTATCAGAAGTGACAAAAGGAGCGGTCAGTGCGATTGGACTCGCCTCTATTATGCGAATCTTTCTATTTCTTTCCGTACTGGGGGTCGTCTCACAAGGATTGGTGTTAGACGCGGAAAATCCCGCCGCTTCCGTCTTCCAGCATGCTGCAGGAGATATTGGCTACAAGATATTCGGGATTATTATGTGGGCGGCAGCTGTGACAAGTGTCATAGGAGCGGCCTATACATCTGTTTCCTTCATTAAGACATTCAGCAGCACTGTATCGCGGAATCAGAATTGGGTTACAATCAGCTTCATTGTCATTTCAACAGGTGTATTCGCTTTAATCGGACAGCCTGTAAAAGTATTAGTCCTTGCCGGGGCACTGAATGGGTTAATTCTGCCGATTGCTCTTGGGGTTATGCTGATTGCCAGCTATCAAAAAAGGATTGTTGGTGATTATCAGCAGCCGATATGGATGACTTTTTTAGGTGGTATAGTTGTGGCGGCTATGTCGGTCATGGGCATTTATACCTTAATAAAGGAGCTTCCTAGATTATTCGTTTAGTTAAGGAGATAGCTATATTACTATTGAAGGGGATAAAAATATGGTACGATACACAAGAAGAGGGAAAAACGACAAAGTTTTACAAAATACTGTATATTTCTTTTCCTGATAACATCTTAGGTGAAATCATCCTTTATAGAAAGGGGGATGCAAATGGATTGGATTGCATTTTTCGCATCAATTGTCATCCCGGTGTTAACTGTTTTACTGCTGGCCCTATGGGCTTCCAATCATCGTGAAGATCCTGCCAAAAAAATCATTTTTGCCGTTGTGATTCTGCAGATACTCTTTATAACTGGATTTGTCGTTGTATTTACAGCAAAAATGATTACATGGCTGGCCATCGCCTCAATCATTTTGATCATTTTCGGTGCATTGACGTATAAATCATTGAGGAATGAGAAATCCATTGCTGGTGTTTTGCTGATGCAAGGGATTTTGGTGCTGCTATTACTCGTTGCTTGATAAAGGCTCAGATTACTAGCATGAAGGTAGATTTTGAAACAATTGAAGTAAGCTAACCTAGTCTCCTGATCGGGAGGCTTTTTTAGATTCTATTGATCGGTGTGTTTCAGCTAAAGGCTTATCGACTGGTATATAGGAGCAGATTGTACGGGGAATTTCATTATGCTAAGATTATATTGTCTGAATATTTTTATATTGTCCGTTTGCTTGTAAGAGATTTAGTGCAAGGATGAAGATGGTGAATAAAGCGAGAAAGATGACATATAGGGAAACCAGGATTTTGGATGTTTCATGTTTTGATTCATTCCAATAGTCATGTGAACAAGGTTTTTCCTATAAAATGATGTAATGACTGATGAAGCATATGGGGAGGTCAATCATGAGGAGAGTGCGAAAAGCCATCATACCAGCAGCTGGCTTGGGAACCCGTTTCTTACCGGCCACAAAGGCAATGCCAAAGGAAATGCTGCCGATTGTTGATAAACCAACGATTCAATATATCGTAGAGGAAGCAATCTGCTCAGGTATTGAGGATATCATTATCGTTACGGGTAAAGGAAAACGGGCTATTGAGGATCATTTTGACAATGCCTTCGAGCTTGAAGCCAATCTTGAGGAAAAGCAAAAATATGAATTGCTTGAGAAGGTTCAAGCACCGTCAAAGGTAGACATTTATTATATTCGTCAGAAGGAGCCGAAAGGATTAGGCCATGCCATTTGGTGTGCCCGGAAATTTATTGGGGATGAACCATTTGCCGTCTTGCTCGGAGATGATGTAGTCGTTGCTGAGACTCCGTGCTTGAAGCAATTAATTAATCAATATGACCAAACTCTATCCTCCATTATCGGTGTTCAGCATGTCCCGAATTCAGAGACACATCGGTATGGAATCATAGACCCAGGTAAGCAAAGAGGAAACAGGCTATACGAGGTGAATGATTTTATTGAAAAACCAGCCTCGGGCAAGGCACCTTCCAATCTTGCTATCCTAGGCCGATACATATTGATGCCAGAGATCTTCATGTTTCTTGAGAATCAGAAGCCTGGAGCGGGCGGTGAAATTCAATTGACCGATGCGATTCAAAAGCTGAATGAAATCCAGCGTGTATTCGCCTATGATTTTGAAGGAACGCGTTATGATGTCGGGGATAAAATCGGCTTTATTAAGACAACGATTGATTTTGCCTTGAGGAAGCCATCATTACGTGGTGATGTACTGGACTTCATGAAAGAAAAGATTAAATCTTTTGAAGACAAGGAATGATTTAGATGAATCGTTAATCAAATATATTTGACTAAAAAGGTGGTTCAAGAGAGGAAGAATCACCTTTTTACATTCTAAAACTAAGCGTGAATGATTCTTTTATTTGACAATTATCTCGAATTTGAGATAATAAACCCAATAAAAGATATGATTCAAAGGGAGTGGGCAGGCATGTTTAAAACAATGGGTATCCATCATATTTCTGCTATCGTAGGGAACGCTCAAGAAAATCTTGATTTTTACGGTAGTGTTCTTGGTATGCGGCTAGTGAAAAAAACGGTTAACTTCGATGACCCAGGTACGTATCATCTTTATTTTGGCAATGATCAAGGATCACCAGGGACGGTTATGACCTTCTTTCCTTGGAACAAAGGATTTAAGGGCCGCATTGGCACAGGACAGGTCGGCGTGACAAGCTTTGCGATTCCTAAAGGGGCCATGCCATTCTGGGAGGAGAGATTTCAACGATATCATGTCAAATCCAGGAAGCATGCACGTTTTGGAGAGACTTATCTAGCCTTTCGGGATCCGCACGGTCTTCAATTGGAATTGGTCGAGCGCGCAGAAGGGGAGCAATCAATTTGGCATTTCAATGGCGTGGGGCCAGATACAGGAATAAAGGGCTTTGCAGGTGCCATTCTTTTATCAAGTTCTCCAAGTCATACGATGGGGCTGCTTAGGAACGGATTGGGCTTTGAGGTTGTCGGCAAGGAAGGGAATTATGTCCGCTACCGCAGTGAAGCAGAGTATGGAAATACGATTGATGTGGATGTGTCAGAGCATGAGCGCGGGAGGATGGGAACAGGAACCGTTCATCATATTGCCTGGAGAGCAATGGATAATGAGGACCAATTAAAGGCTCGTGAATCCATCATCAGCAAAGGCTTTGCGGTGACTCCCATCAAGGATCGGAAATATTTCAAGGCTGTTTATTTCCGTGAGCACGGGGACATTCTTTTCGAGATTGCAACCGATTCGCCAGGATTCCTGATTGATGAAGATATACAGCATCTTGGAGAGTCATTGATGCTTCCAGAGGAATATGAACCCAGAAGATTAGAGATTGAAGGCAACTTAATGGAGATTCGCTTAAGAGAAATGAATTGATGCTTGTAAAAGGGAAAAAAAGGGTAGATAAATAGGAA
>NZ_JBJEFJ010000105.1:0-10785 GCF_051873915.1 Pradoshia sp. | reverse complement strand
AGGATATCCATCTTGATCGATGTTCGATAATGTCATCGCATGCGGCTCATAGATGCCATATTGAACAGCTGACTGAAACCATTCTAAAAAAAGGATGTACGGACATCCGCCGGCTTCATTGGCCTTACATTCAAAAAATGGTCCTGCTAGGGTCTGACTCCCTTTAATGACGGCTCTAATATGCTCCATGGTCTACTCCGCTTCGGCCTTCCTATTTTCAAAGGTTTACAGCTTGCTTGAATAAAAAACATGCTCAACAGCCATCTCGCTTCCAAGGCGGATAATGGCGAAGGAATAGTGCTCCTGCCGTCTCTTATCCGTAGGAGAACCTGGATTAAGGAGAAGGATTCCATTGACCTCTTTTAATAGTGGAATATGGGAATGACCGAATAGAATCAAGTCTACTTCCTCATCTGCGAATGCGGCCAGTGCCCGCTGCTCGGTTGTTCCTTTTTTGCCATGACCATGAACGATTCCGATTCGAAAGTCTTCAAACGTCCGTACTTTCTGAAGACCAAACTTTCCGACCAGCTCTCCGCTATCCACATTTCCGCAAACGCCATCGACTGGGGCAAATTTCTTTAGCTCCTCATAGACATCCATCGTCTGCCAATCACCTGCATGCAAAATATAATCAGCATCCTTTAGCTCCTCGACCAGCCTTCCTGGCAGGGACTTTGCCATCCTCGGCATATGTGTGTCTGATAGAGCAATGATCTTCATTTCCTTCACCTGCCTCCCCTCTCCTTCCCTTGATAGTCTTTAAGGTCAGATTGGAAGTTTTCCCAAGCTTCCTTGTCTTCAAAGATTCTCCTTGGAATCATAATGGCTGTAAACTCACTCACATGAATAAACACATATAAAGAAGTTACGTAAACCTCTTTAACCGCACTCCATTGATAGGTGATGTCTTTCATTCCATCCGTTTGCTCCGTGATTCCATTTTGATTGATTTCTATCTTTTTCTCGCCGTAAACACCCTCATTTTTCCCCTTAGCGTGGAATTTTCGGAGCCTCCTGCCAATCCAGCGATAAATAAAAAAGGAATAACCCTTAGACAAAAGGAAAGATAGAATGATCCAGATCCCGTAATAAATCAGCCAATTAGAGGGAGGCCAAACAAAGAATCCTGCAGCTCCCAGCAGGAGGAGCACAATGAAAAAGCGAACCTGCCTCCCCTTTACAACAAATCTAAACTGCGGTGATGTATGACTCATATGTATATAATATTGGACGATGTCCTCAAGCCTTACCTCGTAGTGAAATTTCATAACAAATCGCTCTCCTCCCTTTTATTTTACAACAGTAAGAAGAAAGCAAGCAGCCAGAAGACATAAATCTTACCTGATTTTCTTCGCTGAGAAAGGCTGCCCAAGCATAAACGACGTTATGCATGTGGGGTAACATAATAATGTTATGTAAAGTAAATTTCATAAACATAAAAGGATAGCCTAAGCTACCCTTCTTGATAATGCCTTGCCAATCCATAATACATCACTTGATTAAATTCAGGGTAAATGGAGCAGAACTCAACTTGAACAGGGGCATTCAAAAGCCAAGGATAGTATCCAAATAACCCTTTATCTCCATTGATGATTCCTTTCAAAGCAAGCGGCATCTCCTCTTTAAAGATTGAATAGCGTGCACGCGCTTTATTCTCATCGAATTCCCCTGCGCTAATATGGACTGAACAAACCAGATAGTATTGCCCTCCTCTGATCTGCCAGGTCCCAATCACTTCATCACGCATCTTCCAGTCGATTTTCGAGGAGTCAATTCCGCCGCCAACACTTAGGAATAACTCGCCTGTTTCATCTGAATGGGTCAGTGTATACGTACGACCCTCCACTGGCCCTACGGTAACATAAGGGGGGATAAATATAACAGTCAAGCGATTTGACAAAGCTGACATAAGGCCCTCACTCCATTAAAGTGATCTTATACGGCATCTTATGTCATCAGCCCAGCTTTGGTGATTACTTTGTCTCAACTTCCACGTTTTTTAAGATCCAGTTTTCTTCTTGATATACCCAGATTGAGCTTACCTCTGCAATGATATCCGATATCGAGGCTCCTGAGATGGTTTGCTTTGCAACCAGTTCATTAATCCCATCCTTGTTCGTATCCTTAACCGCTAAGGAATAAAATTCTCCAATCAATGTTTCCTGCGGTTCATTTAATTTGCCTTTTTTATACATCCCCAGCCTGTCATAGACTGGTTTGTGCTTTTTCAAGTCCAGCACAAAGGATTGATTATTTTCTGGGATGATGAAACTCGCACGATAGTTATTTTTGAACGATCCATTCAAATTAAGCGGCTCAGGCAGCGGCAGTTCCTCAATTGCTTGATTATAAACATTAAAGGCATAGTAGTCACAGGCCCCGGCACTTCCCCCTGTCGGAACCTCCAGTATGACCTCGAGTACTTTGTCTGAATTTGCATCGGCTAACATTAATTCCGGGCTGAATCCCCCAGGGATTTGATAAACTGCTTTGCCCTTTTGATTATTTAGAACCAGCTTGAATTCCTTATAATACTTTGTTCTCTCTCCAAAAGGGATTCCATATAACGTCAGCTGATCTTTCTGGCCATCTCCCGTGACATCAATCAAATAGGATTTCAGTTTAACCTCCCCGCTTTTCTTTGCAGCATTCACCTGCACGGGGGAATTCATGACTAATAAAACAGCGCAAAGAATGAGATATTTTACGGCCTTCATCATTTCAGCTCCTTTATTCACTTGATACCTCCCCTTACTGTTTCCTTGCCATTCGTTATTTATGCGGGGCTGATTGTTCAAAAAGAACAGAAAAAGAGGCTGGAAAAGACGAAATAAAAGATCCTCAAAAACGAATGATTCTCACTTATTTTTCCTATTCAATCGCAGTTGGAAAGACAAGTCCGTTCCATTCCGCTAGTCACGAATAGCCAAAAGCCACAATCAATACATACATGGAAAACAACAAAAAAAGACCCGATTAATTAGACGATAGATTCGTTCCTTTATCGTCTAATCATTCGGGTTGATCATTGGTTGAAAAACTTATTTCCCATCCTCTTCCTTAAAAGGTTTAGTTGGGAGTTTCGTCTGTTGTTTCTGCTTTGACAATCCAATTGTCGATAATTGGACCGTTTTCCGCTTCATCCATAAAGAAGGAACCATTCGAATAACGATCACTCGGACGAAGCTGGAAGGAGCCAATTTCTTCAATCTTGCCTTTTTCCGATTCAATATATAGCTGATCTAGGTCATCAAGCATTTCAATGCCAACAACTCTATGAGGATTTTTCTTGAGCTCACGAAGCATGACTACTCCTCTTTTTGCGCGGGAGCCGACTTCAAATTCAGAGCGTTTCATTTTCTTGACTGCCCCTCGATGTGTCACAAGAGCAATCATAGAGGAACTATCATCTGCGAATACTTTTCCGCTGACGACATGATCATCGTCTTTCAGATTGATGCCCTTCACACCCGCCGCTCTTGCACCAATGACAGGAACATCCTCCTCTTTGAACATGAGACCATAGCCATGTGATGTCGCCAGGAAGACTGTATATGTTCCGTCAGTAAGATGGACATCCACAACGCAATCATCGCCCTTAAGATTTAAGGCAACCAATGGTTTTGAATAACGGGTTGCTTTATATAAACCAAGCTCAGATTTCTTTACCATACCATTCTTGGTGACAAATAATAAGTATCCTGGTTTTTCAAAATCACGGACAGAGATGGCTTTAATGATGCAGTCATCTTTATCCATTGGAACAATGCTGCTAATATGCTGGCCGGCATCCTTCCACCTGATATCCGGCAGAAGATGAACCGGGCAGTAAATATAGCTTCCCTTGTTCGTAAATAGCAGGAGGGTATCCGTCGTGTTGATATCCATTTTGTGCAGGATGCGGTCCCCGTCCTTCATGCCGAAATCCTGCCCGCCGCTTGCCGTATAGGAACGAAGGCTTGTCCGTTTAATGTATCCTTCCTTCGTAACCGTGACGATGACATCTTCACTCGGGATTAAGACTTCAAGATTAATCTTAATGTCTTCTATCTTCGCTTCAATTTGAGAGCGGCGAGCGTCTGCATAGACTTTCTTGACTTCCTTTAATTCTTTCTTGATAACAGACATTAATTTCTTGTCGCTTTCAAGAATGGAAGTCAATTCGGCGATTTTCGTCTGAAGCTCTGCTGCTTCATTTTCCAGCGCTGTAATATCCGTATTCGTTAAACGGTATAATTGCAAGGAAACAATCGCTTCTGCCTGAGCCTGTGAGAAGCCAAATTCAGCCACGAGATTCTTCTTGGCATCCATCTTGTCATGAGAGGCACGAATAGTGGCAATGACTCGATCAAGAATGGAAATCATCTTGATAAGACCTTGAACGATATGCTCTCTTTCACGTGCTTTCTTCAGCTCAAATTCAGAACGTCTCGTAACAACCTCGCGCCTATGATCGATATAGGCATCCAGCATGCTGCGCAGTCCCATTAATTGCGGGCGCTTCTTATAAATAGCGACCATATTAAAGTTATATGTAACCTGAAGATCAGTATTCTTAAATAAGTATTGAAGGATAACTTCAGAATCAATTTCCTTCTTCAATTCAATCACAATACGAAGACCTGTCCGGTCCGTTTCATCACGTACCTCAGATATACCCTCGAGCTTGCGATCTAACCGAAGCTCATCAATCTTCTTCACAAGAGAAGCTTTATTGACATCAAACGGAATTTCCGTGATGATAATTTGCTGTCTCCCCCCGCGCAAAGTTTCAACCTCAGTCTTACTGCGGATAACGATTTTTCCCTTGCCGGTTTCATAGGCCTTCCTAATACCGTCAGCGCCTTGAATGATTCCGCCTGTTGGGAAATCAGGTCCTTTGACAACCTCCATTAAGTCCTCAACCGAACAATTTGGCTTGTCGATACGCATGATGGTCGCATCGACAATTTCCCCGAGATTATGCGGAGGGATCTCGGTAGCATAACCTGCAGAAATTCCGGTAGAACCATTTACCAGCAGGTTCGGATATTTTGCCGGCAAAACAACCGGCTCCTCATCCGTGTCATCGAAGTTCGGTACGAAATCAACCGTATGCTTGTCAATGTCGCTTAATAATTGACCTGCGATTGAGGACAATCTTGCTTCTGTGTAACGCATAGCAGCCGGCGGATCGCCGTCTACACTCCCGTTATTTCCGTGCATTTGAATTAATTCACGGCGCAGCTTCCAGTCCTGACTCATCCGAACCATGGCTTCGTAAACAGAGCTATCACCATGTGGATGGTAGTTACCAATAACGAGACCGACCGTCTTTGCTGACTTACGGTATGGCTTTTCATTTGTATTCCCGTCAGCATGCATCGCATAAAGGATCCTGCGCTGAACAGGCTTCAGGCCGTCCCTTGCATCCGGCAGGGCACGGTCCTGAATGATGTACTTACTATAGCGTCCGAAACGGTCGCCAATAACCTCCTCAAGGGGAAGATCGCGGTATTTTTCTGTAGAAGTCATATCACTTCCTCCTCATCGGCGACTGTAATATTCTCATTTTCCAATATATTATTATCTTCATCCAAGCCAAATGCCACATTGGATTCAATCCATTTTCGGCGCGGCTCGACTTTATCGCCCATCAATGTTGTCACACGGCGTTCAGCCCTTGCAGCATCGTCAATGCGCACACGAATCAATGTACGCTGAGCCGGGTCCATCGTCGTCTCCCAAAGCTGATCGGCATTCATCTCGCCGAGACCTTTATAACGCTGGAGCATATAGCCTTTTCCAACCTTCTTGATTGTGCTGTCAAGTTCATCATCATCCCAGGCATACTCAATGACTTCTCTCTTGCCTGAGCCCTTGCTGACCTTATAAAGCGGCGGAAGAGCAATGAAGATCTTGCCATTTTCGATTAAAGGCTTCATATAACGATAGAAGAACGTCAGAAGCAGCACCTGAATATGAGCACCGTCTGTATCGGCATCTGTCATGATGACAATCTTGTCATAGTTGATGTCCTCGATGGAGAAATCCGCACCGACTCCGCCGCCAATGGCGTGAATAATTGTATTGATTTCTTCATTCTTGAAGATATCCTCTAACTTCGCCTTCTCCGTATTGATAACCTTTCCGCGCAGAGGCAGAACCGCTTGGAAGCGTCTATCTCTCCCCTGTTTTGCGGAACCTCCGGCTGAGTCCCCCTCCACTAGATATAATTCGTTTTTCAGCGGATTACGGGATTGCGCAGGAGTAAGCTTACCGGAGAGAAGCGCCTCTGATTTCTTGCGTTTCTTTCCGCTTCTCGCATCCTCACGTGCTTTTCTCGCTGCTTCGCGTGCCTGTGCCGCTTTAATGGCCTTACGAACGAGCAGGGTGGCAATATCGGTGTTCTCCAATAAATAATAAGCTAGTTTATCAGAAATGACCGAATCAACTGCTGAGCGGGCATCGCTTGTTCCAAGCTTGCTCTTTGTCTGTCCCTCGAATTGAAGAAGCTCCTCAGGAATACGGACAGAGACGACACCTGCAAGACCTTCCCGAATATCTGAACCGTCTAGATTCTTATCTTTTTCCTTCAATAAGCCGGCTTTCCGTGCATAATCATTGAACACACGTGTCATGGCCGTTTTCATGCCTACCTCATGTGTGCCGCCGTCCTTTGTCCGGACATTATTGACGAAGGATAGGATATTTTCGGAATACCCATCATTGAATTGGAAGGAAAACTCGACCTCAATATCGGATTGGGTCCCTTCAAAGCTGACAACCGGGTGAAGAGTATCCTTCTCCTCATTTAAATAGCTGACAAAGGCCTCAATCCCATTCTCATAATGATAGACATCCTTCTCATCTGAGCGCAGGTCATGCAGCTCAATCTTCAATCCCTTTAGAAGGAAAGCAGACTCGCGCAAGCGCTCGCTCAATGTCTCACGGTTAAAGACCACAGTGGAGAAAATGGATGGGTCTGGTTTGAAATGGATGGTTGTTCCGGTTTGATTGGTCTTCCCAATCTTCTCAAGCGTCGTTACCGGTCTTCCTCCATTCTCAAAGCGCTGCTCATAGATAAATCCGTCGCGCTTGATGGTGACGACAAGCCATTCAGAAAGCGCGTTCACGACAGAAGCCCCAACCCCATGCAAGCCGCCGCTCGTCTTATAGCCGCCTTGTCCGAACTTACCGCCGGCATGAAGAACAGTGAGAATGACCTCTGGTGTTGGTTTGCCGGAGCGATGCATCCCTGTCGGCATACCGCGTCCTTTATCTACCACGCTAATACTGTTATCTTTATGAATCTTTACGATAATTTCATCACCGTACCCAGCTAGTACTTCATCGACTGAATTATCTACGATCTCATAGACTAGATGATGCAAGCCTCGAGTATCAGTGCTGCCAATATACATGCCCGGTCTTTTCCGGACAGCCTCTAATCCCTCGAGTACCTGGATGGCATCTTCATTATAATCAAATTGATTCAAATTCTTAGCCACTTATGTACCCCTCTCTATACTTTCCAAAAACTATTATATACTTTTTTATCATTAAGAACAAACGTTCTCATTCAAATAGGATTGTGCGTTCATTGCTCTATTCTTACAGATTCTTGGCCGTTTCGCAAATAGCAATTGACCTGACCGCGGAAATCGGATCCGAATCCTGAACCATTCAGAACAAAGCGATTCATTTATCGTCCCTTCTTCATATCGTAACACATGAGCAGGATTTGAAATCAAAATTTTGCATTTCAAAAGGATTTTCTGCAGGCACGCAAAAGCCGCCTTTGCTTCCAGGCGGCCAGTCTAAAACGACTTATTTCGTCAAAGCATGTTCGACTTTAATGCATCTGTCCATGATTACTTTCCGGCCCTTCTCTTGCAGCAGCTGAAAAGCTTCTTCATCCACTACACCAAGCTGAGTCCAGAATACATCCGCATCAATATCCAGGAAATCCTTTGCTAAATCCATGACAAATTCCGGCCTTCTAAACACATTCACAATATCCACATGCTCATCAAGTTCCTTCAAGGAGCCAATCGCTTTGACACCTAACACTTCCTTGACAGCCGGATTAACAGGAATGATCTCATAGCCGCTGTCCTGCATCGCTTTCGATACCATATAAGAAGTTCGCTCTGGGTTCTCAGAAAGCCCTACAACCGCAATTTTCTTTGCGTTTTTTAAGATGTTTCCGATCTCGTCCCTGCTAGGATTCTGTATCATCTTTCTTCCTCCCACCTTCTCTTGCCTTCCATACACTCATTCTTATTATATACCCGGATGGCACTTTAATATAGACTCTTCCACATAACATTTTTGATATATACGAATCAAAATCAACAGAATGAACAGTCGAACATGCCGGAAATGGATATATGTGCTAATTTGTTAAATTTCTATGCCCCTTTTGACAATCGTGTTAAAATATAGTGACACTATGGGTTAGAAAGGGTTTGGATGATGTTATACTTGATGCTTTTATTGGCCTATCTGCTAGGTTCCATACCTTCGGGTCTCATTATCGGAAAGGTGTTTTACAACACTGATATCCGTGAACATGGCAGCGGCAATCTTGGCGGAACCAATACTTTCAGGACACTGGGCAAAAAAGCAGGATTTGTGGTGACCTTACTGGATATTCTGAAAGGAACAGCTGCAACGTTTCTTCCATACATATTCACGGTGCAAACACCCAATTGGCCTGATTGGATTGCCTTGCCGCTTGTATGCGGACTACTGGCTGTAGTTGGACATATGTATCCTGTATTCGCGGGATTCAGAGGCGGAAAAGCCGTTGCAACCTCCGGAGGAATTATACTAGGGTATGAACCTGCTTTATTCGTAATTTTGTTAGTTTGTTTCTTGCTTTCCCTCTATTTGACGCGCATTGTTTCTTTATCTTCGATGATTATTGCCATTGTTGCTGTTATTTATGTTATGTTTACGAATGATTTATCTCTTCAACTATTGATCTTCTGCTTAGCTGCTTTCATTTTTTACCGCCATCGGGCAAATATTAAGCGGATTATCAATAAGACAGAGCCTAAAGTCAATCTATTCAAGAAATAAGCTGCTGCTGACTCCCTCACAGGGATCAGCAGTTTTTTTATTTTTGCCTATTTTTAACAAGGGTAAAAAAGGAAATTTTCCGTTGCATTTATCCCGGGATAATGTCACCATAATATTGAGTGAAAATTCATAAGAATAGGGCGGTTATCATGAAAAAACCATCGTTTATTCAAGTCATAATCATTCTATTATTAACTGGGAGCCTTGGTGCAGGATTACTCTATTGGCAAGGGATAGAAACAGCTACGACCGAGCCAAAAGAAAGTGTGTCAATAAGCGCGAGACCTCTAGCTTTAGACAGCAAAACGTACACAAAGACGATTACAATTGGTGCTATTGGTGATATCTTAATTCATACACCGGTCTATGAGGATGCTAAAACAAAGGACGGTTATGATTTTGAGCGTATGTTTGCTCCGGTGAAGGAAATGCTTGGGGAGCCTGATTTTACGATTGCCAATCAGGAATCCATTGCTGGAGGAAGCAAGCTGGGCCTATCCGGTTACCCAGCTTTCAATTCACCTTATGAGATCTCTGATACCCTGCAGGATTCAGGCATAGACTTAGTGACCCTTGCCAATAACCATTCCTTGGACAAAGGAGAAAAAGGCATCCTAAGCTCCTTATCCTATTATGAAAAAATCGGGATGCCCTATGTCGGCATGTATAAGGATCAAGAGGATGCCAAACAAGAACGCATCTTAACGATTGAGGGAATGAAAGTTGGCTTCTTATCCTACACATATGGAACAAACGGCATTCCGATTCCAGACGGCAAGGATTATTTAGTCAATTACCTTGAGGATCAGAAAATCATTTCTGACCTAAAGAGCATTAGAGGGAAAGCGGATATCGTCCTTATTAATGCACATTGGGGCAATGAATATGAGCGCAATCCATCAGACGAACAGCGGCGCCTCGCCCAGCTGATGGCAGATAATGGAGCGGATATCATCATTGGTCATCACCCCCATGTCCTTCAGCCGATTGAGTGGCTCGAGCATGATGATGGAGAAACGCTTGTCGTCTATTCACTTGGAAATTTCCTGTCTGGACAGGTGAGGGATTATAAGGATATCGGCGGCATGGTTACCATAGAAATCGAACAGACAAAGAGCGATGCAGGAACAGAGACAACCGTACTTAACCCAAGCTTCACACCGACCTATGTCACTAGCTCAAACGAGCAAAACTATCAGGTCAAGCCATTTGAGGATTCAACCGTTTTCGGTTCACCAAAGACAGATTTGGATGAGTTAACCGAGTTCATGCTTGAATCAGCTGACAAATGAGGTGGAAATCTTCCACCTCTATTTTTCTTTCCCGATATGTAATCCAAGCGGAATCAAATGATATTTTCCTATGTTTATGCGATAATGAAAGATACAACATGTTTACGGTATGGAAATAGGAGGAATAGCGATGAAAATAATAATAGATGAACAATCAGTGGCTTGGTACCGGGAAGAATTAGATTTAGGTGATGGCGATAGCATTCGGTTCTTCCCGCGTTATGGTGGATACAGCCCCATACAATCAGGTTTTTCCCTCGGCATCTCTCCTGAACCTGCCAAGGAAGCAAAGGTTTTAACCGAAAAGGGCGGATTATCGTTCTTTGTTGAGGAAGACGATTTGTGGTATTTTGACGGACATGATCTTGAAGTTCAATTCGATGAGAAGAAGGCCGAGCCTGCATTCCATTATCATAAATAACCA
>NZ_JBJEFJ010000104.1:4816-10795 GCF_051873915.1 Pradoshia sp. | reverse complement strand
AAAAAAGAGACCCGAATCAAGTCAGGTCTCTTGTTGTCAAATATGAAAGCTATTCCGGCTTAATCGATCCGTCTCGGATTATTAATCGCTTGAAGCATTTTAGTTCCTTCCGTCATATCACTGCTGCATAAAGGACAGGAAGGGGTTTCTGTACTTTTGAAATTGTCTCGAACCCAGGCATTGCAATCATCAGATGTACACTCCCACACTTTTGTTTCCTCAGGGATTACTTCCTCAACATTTTTTCGATTGTACATTACCGGCACACCTTTCGTATTAAGTCATTATATGTAACAAAAGGCTATCCGCTTTCAGTGGATAGCCTTTATAAACAATTCTTAAAGTTTAATTACGTTTTCAGCTTGAGGACCGCGTGCGCCTTCAGTTACGTCGAATTGTACGCTTTGTCCTTCTTCTAAAGTTTTGAAGCCTTCGCCTTGGATAGCGGAGAAGTGTACGAATACATCGTTTTCGCCTTCAACTTCGATGAATCCGAAACCTTTTTCTGCATTAAACCATTTTACTTTACCGTTTTTCATTTTGTTACCTCCAAAAATGTGTTAATAAACAAAATTCACCTATCATAAAATGTACCGCTCTGTAAAAAGGATAACACTTTATAATAAGTGAAACATTCAATTTACGGGTAATTTTATATAGATAAATAATATAGACTATTTTAACAATCATCCAGCGAAATGTCAATATCTTCGGTATCCACTATTATTAATACGCCAATATCATCCATCTTATTCATGGTTATTTAAGATTTCATTCTTGCACTCATTCAGCTGTCTGAAATACTCAATTCTTTCTTCACGACTAAAGCCTGCATTAAGACCGCTTGTAGAGGGAGCAACAAAAACCCGGCACCCTTCCCATTTTTCCGTTGTATAGAAGAAGCCCTCCTGCAATCCTGGAACGACCTTCTCCTTATGGATTTGAAATGCATGCCTGAAGGCTGTGATTCCGACAAAACAAAGTATCTTTGGCCGGTACTCAATGATAGTGTCCTGCAGCCTCACAGCCCCTTCCTCCATATCCTTCTTCGTAAGCTTTGAGGCCGTTCTCGTCGGTCTTGCCACGATATCCGTTATCCCATATCCATAATCCAATAACTTTGGTGTTTCATCCGGCCGAAACTGATAGGGGGTCAAACCGCCTAAATGGAGCGCCTTCCAGAACAAATTGCCTGGATTAGCGAAGTAATGACCGGCTAGTGCGGAAACTCGCCCTGGATTAATACCGCAAAACAAAATATCTAAATCATGCCTAATATAGACCGGCAGTCTTAAGTGTTCAAAGTCTTCCATTCATTGATCCCTTCCTTCTATCGTTGAAGCTACTTTACCATATTTTCAAATCCATATCCTGCCCTTCACACTTTTAAACACACAAAAGGGCAGCCTGCTTTCACAGATTGCCCTCTTTTCGGTTCAAATGACAAATATCAGCTATTACCTTGGTAAACATCAGCCTTAAGCATCGTCTTACTTCGGTACTTTCGTATTCTTACCTTCCCAGATAGTCCCACCAGTCGAAGCCAAGGGTAACAGATACAATGGCAAGACGGAATTTGAATCATGAATGCTCAGTCTATATAACTCATTATTTTACATAAAAAGATGCCCTATCAACATGGATAGGGCATCTTCCATCATCATTATTTCATGCAGCAACGCTTGTACTTTTTGCCGGATCCGCATGGACATGGCGCATTACGAGGAATTTTATTGTTCGTTACAGGCTCTTTCTTTTCACTCACTTCTTGAGCAGGCGCCAATTCTAATGGCGTGAACCCTTTCAAGATCCAGAGACGTGTATTGTTTACGACCTTGGCAATATGCTCAACAATCGCGTTGACATCTTTCTCGTTCTGAAGCTCAATATTCTCGCCAAACCATTTAACTACTTCTTGTAAGCCATGGCCAAATTGGACTTTATAGAGGAATTGCTCGATTAATTCATTCGCTTGAGCTGCCTCTAAAGAATACGTATCTTGCAGGAACTGACTGAATGCAGCCATTTCAGCTGTTTTCTCAAAGCTTTCATAGCGATTAAGATTCATCATGCTTTCCGCTGGGATTGGATAATAGTTCAATTCCTCTCTCGTCTTAAGGACTTGCTTGAAGCTATCAAGCTCGCGAATTGTTTGGTGAATCAAGTAGCCGTCCTTCGCATAGAAAATGCCGTAATAATCAGCTAAGTAGCTGATATAGTTTGTAAGCCATGCTTCTTCAACCTCTTCTTCGAGGTAAGCCTCCACCATTTTTTTGACCGTTTCTAAGTCTGCAAAACCGTAATAACGCACGATCCCAAAGAGAATATTAGAAACCTTTTGGTTACGGTTCACATCAGCCATGATTTCTTTTGGATCAAGACTGAAGAACTGCTTCATCACTTGTGAAGGCATTACGACAATCGGCTGGTCATCCTGCTCTGCCGGATGGATATAGCCGATGCTGGATAAGTAGAACACATCCTCAAGGGCGATTTGGTCAAGCGGCATCACTCCGCTCTTAGTCATAAGGGCAACAATAGATGTATATTGCTGCAAGTCCATCATCTTTGTTCTTTCAGGCACGGATGCAGGAATATGCTCCACCAATGCCTGAACGAGCTCCTTCTTCCTTAATGAACTCATATTTTTCAAGTTTAGGTTACGTCGAATATTTTTAAGAGCATCCATCTTCAAGGCATCTAGCAATGTCTCTAATTGGTACTCATCAACATGTGTAGCTGTTGTCATTCCATTTCCTCCATCATATCGTAAAACTTATTTTAAAATAGCACTCCGTCAAAGAACTTGATTTTACTACAAAATCCACAAAAAATAAACTGTTCCTCAATTGTGAATATTTATAATCATCAATCCAACAAAAAAAGGAAGCGATTCACCCACTAGCAAACCACTTCCCTTCACTATCACTGTTTAATTGTAACATTGACTGTCTTAATACCCCAAGCTTCTGCCTCTGCCTGACTTGGAATGAAGACATCAATTTTATTCCCTTTAATGGCTCCGCCGATATCCGCTGCTATCGCAGTACCATAGCCCTCTACATACACTTCTGTACCAAGCGGAATGACGGAAGGGTCGACTGCAATGACTTTGGCATCTGGGTTAGCTTTTAAATCAATCCCTGTATAGGTTACGCCGCTTCCCCCTTCACAGTCTGCCGTATAGGCTGTTGCTGTCATGGTAATCACGGTTTCTTCAGCAGCTTCTTCTATCTCAGGTTTCACGGTATCCTCTGTATTTTCAGGTGCTGACTCTTCTCTGCTCTCATCTACAGAGGCTATGACTGGTTCTTCCTCTGTGAGCGTTGCTTCTTCGACAACAGGTTCTTTTTTCTCTGGCTCAGCTTCTTCGGCTGCTGTCGTATCTATTACGCTATCATCCTTATCCTCTCTTGGAGATACAGCTTCCTCTTTTCTTTCTGTTTCTTCAGCGGAAGCAACAACGGTCTCCTTGGTTTTTACAGCCTGTATCTCGCTTGCGATTTCCTCATATAGCATAGCGGCATGGAAGGAGTCCTCCTTCTCTTTATCTGCAAGCTCAACAATTCCTTCGTTTATGAAATGTTCGATTGCATATGGATCAGCAGCTTCTATTTCCTCATCATCCATCTCCGCAACGATTTTCATCGAAGACAGCTGAATAAATTCTGGTGATAGATTGGATAAATCTTTATCTATATTAATCATATTGGATTCTTCTGCATGCAGCTCTTCTGTCATAAGCTCCTCTTGGTCAGCCGCATAAAAGCCCTCTGCGGAGCCAATGATGGAAGCACATGCTAAAAACGCCATACAAATTTTCTTCAAAACAAAATCCTCCTGTCATTTGCCGTTTTGACGGGCAAGACCTATCCTATCAGCGGGGATGGTTTTTTGTTAAGGTCAAGAATGTAATAAGAGCATGACATTGATTGCAACAGGATTACAATAATGTAACAAATTGACAGAAAAGTCCTTCTGTAAACGCTCCATCACCCGCCAGTCTTGAGGCTGGATTTGGTCCCTTTTTCGTCTTCATCATGGTTTTTATCCATAAATTACCGGACGATGGGCCTCATTTTTCATTTTCAGCATCTTCTTTATCCCCGTCCCTTTCAAAAAAGGGGATGATAATGATATAATTTGCTAGATAACAGTTAACGGAGGAATTTTATTACATGATAACAGTTAGTAATGTTGGTCTGCGTTTTGGCGACCGAAAATTATTCGAAGACGTAAATATTAAATTTACGCCTGGAAATTGCTATGGTTTAATCGGTGCAAACGGTGCAGGTAAATCCACATTCTTAAAAATATTGTCTGGTGATCTTGAGCCGCAGCAAGGGAATGTCTCCTTAGGGCCTGGTGAAAGACTTGCCGTTTTGAAACAAAACCACTTTGAATATGAGGACACAGAGGTCATCCAGGTTGTCATCATGGGTCACGCTCGTCTCTTTGAAGTCATGCAGGAGAAGGATGCCATCTATATGAAGGCTGATTTTACAGATGAGGACGGCATGAGAGCTGCTGAGCTTGAGGGTGAATTCGCTGAGCTTAACGGCTGGGAAGCAGAGCCTGAGGCTGCAATTCTCTTAAAAGGTCTTGGCATTCCGGAAGAATTGCATAACAAGAAAATGTCTGAGCTTGACGGCGGCGAGAAGGTTAAAGTTCTCCTTGCTCAAGCCCTATTCGGCCAGCCTGATGTTCTTCTTCTCGATGAGCCGACGAACCACTTGGACATTAAAGCCATCCAATGGCTGGAAGAGTTCCTCATTAACTTTGAAAACACAGTCATCGTTGTATCCCATGACCGTCACTTCTTAAATAAAGTATGTACTCATATCGCTGACCTAGACTTCGGCAAGATTCAGCTTTATGTCGGGAACTATGACTTCTGGTATGAATCCAGCCAATTAGCGCAAAAGCTAACGGCTGAATCCAACAAAAAGAAAGAAGAAAAAATCAAGGAATTGCAAGCCTTCGTTGCCCGCTTCAGTGCGAATGCATCGAAATCAAAGCAAGCGACATCCCGTAAGAAATTGCTTGAGAAAATTACGCTTGACGATATCAAGCCATCATCAAGACGTTATCCATACGTCCACTTCACGCCAGATCGTGAAATCGGCAATGATTTATTACGTGTTGAAGGCTTATCCAAAACCATCGACGGCGAAAAGGTATTAAACAACATCAGCTTTACCATGAATAAAGATGACAAAATTGCCTTGCTCGGAGCGAATGATAATGCGAAATCCACTCTCTTCAAAATCTTGATGGGTGAAATGGAAGCAGATGAAGGCACATTCAAATGGGGAATCACAACTTCTCAATCTTATTTCCCGAAAGATAACTCTGAGTTCTTCGAGAACAACGACCTCACATTGGTTGAATGGCTGCGTCAATTCTCTCCGCAGGATGAAAGCGAATCCTTCTTGCGTGGATTCTTGGGCAGAATGCTCTTCTCTGGCGAAGAAGTAATGAAGAAAGCATCCGTCCTATCCGGGGGAGAAAAAGTCCGCTGCATGCTCTCTAAAATGATGCTTAGCGGCGCTAATGTTCTCTTGCTTGACGAACCAACCAACCACTTGGATTTGGAATCCATCACAGCAGTCAATAACGGACTAATCAACTTCAAGGGATCCATGATTTTCACATCCCATGACCATCAGTTCATTCAAACGATTGCGAACCGTATTATCGAAATCACGCCAGATGGCTTGATTGATAAACAAATGACTTATGATGAGTATTTGGAAACAGTGAAGAAATAATTCGATTAAAGGAAATAAGGCTGGGACATAAATATTTCAGCCAATGATAAACCCGAATGATTAAACGATAAATGAATGAATTCTATCGTCTAATTATTCGGGTCTTTATGTTTTCCATACATATTAGTTGATTGTGGCCTTCTATTATTCGTGACTAGTAGAATGAAGCGAAATGCACTCGACTCCTGCGGGAAGTAGAGGAAAGGCT
>NZ_JBJEFJ010000104.1:0-4716 GCF_051873915.1 Pradoshia sp. | reverse complement strand
TATTTGAAAAAGATATTTGCTGGTCGCTATGTGACAGATGCCAAAACGGATTTTGTCCTCTTCATCATTGGGATGCGAGTTAACAATCTTCTTGCTTTTCGCAAATGGATTCCTGTTGCCAAAGCGATGGGTCCAATGATTAAGGAACTATATCAAAACCCTGAACTTGGATTTATCCACACGGAGGTTTCATTAAGCTGGAGGGGAGTCACCCTCATCCAGTATTGGAGGAGCTTCGAGGACCTTGAAGCCTATGCACATGGAAGGATTCACATGAGAGCTTGGACAAGGTTTAACAAGAAAACAAAAGGGAATGATGCGGTCGGTATCTTTCATGAAACCTATCGGATTGAAAAAGGATCTACCGAGGGTATTTACGTAAACATGCCAAAAACCGGCCTTGCCCATGTTACCACCCATGAACCAGTGACGAAAGAAATGAACACCTCCCGTATGCGTTTGATGAAATAAGCAAAAAGGGAATCCCAAAATACATAGGACTCCCTTTCATTCATTTCTTAATATGGGGCACCTTCTCAAAAAACTCCCGGTAATCATCCACATAGTAATCCGCCTCAGCAGAATGATTCTGAAACAGGCACGTTTGAATGCCCAGCATCTTGGCGGGAATGATATCAAGCTCCCGGTCCCCGACTGCCAGGTCAAGCCCATATTTTTCATGCAAATATCGATAGCTCGCCGGGTCAGGCTTCCTCGGATACCCATCATCAATGGCGACAATCTCCGTAAAATAACGGCTTAGACCATTTGCCTCTAGAATAGCTCTTGCAAGCGCCCGCTCCTTATGAGTCATAATCACATTCACATCAGCCGCTGCAAGTACCTCGCAGAGACCCGGAAAAGGCTTAAAGTCTTCGGGTTCAAGTTCACGCTCCAGCTGCTTCACTCGCTTGATTTCCTCATCCGATAAACCAAGCTCCTTGAAGGCATGGCCAAAGGAGACCTTCAAGAGGGCAAAGATTTCTTCATCCGAAAGACCGCACTGAACGGCCTCCTTGACCATTTTTGTATAGGCAGGATACGTATCCATCAAAGTCCCATCAAAATCCCATAATATGTTCATGCGGTTTCTCCTATTTCTTGACCGTCGTCCACCCGTCGGCCTGCGTCACTTTTCCTTCTTTCATTAATCGGCCTAAAGCACGCTTAAATGCTGCCTTGCTCATGCCGAATCGCTTCTGAATATCCTCTGGGTCAGATTTATCCCAATAAGGCATGCTGCCTCCACGGCTCTCAAGATACGTAAGAATTCCCTCTGCATCTTCATCTAAACGTTCATGTGTTCGAGGAAGAAGGGAACCATTTAAGCTGCCGTCCTCCTTCACGCCGATTACACGGCCTTTCACAAGCTCGCCAAGACGAGGCTCGACAGAACGCTCGCTTTCATGAACGAAGCAGCGATAGCCCTCTGTTGTCAGGATGAATGTCCCAACCCTAAGGAGACGATAGGCACGCCCTTCAAATTCCTTGTTCATGAGAGATTCTGGAGCTGGTTTGCTTAACTCCTGGACCACTGTTTCCGTCGCAAGACGGCCGAACATACGGCCGCGGCTGTCGACCATCAGCGTGACATACAGCTGATCGCCCACCTCCGGCCAAATTCGTTTAATCCGAGGAAGGTCATCGGAGGAAATCAATAAGTCCTTTTGAAGACCGATATCTAAGAATACCCCATGACTCGGGTGAACATCTACGACAGGTGCCCAGCCATATTCCCCTTCCATGATAGACGGGAGATTCATCGAAGCAGTCAAACGGCCATCCTTATCATTGAATAAGAATACTTCAATTTGCTGGCCAATTTCGATTTCTCCGACAATCTCATTTGTATGGAGCAAGACATCCTCTTCCCCATTTGAAAGGAAATAACCAAATGTCACTTCCCTTTCTACTGTTAATGTTGCTTTCATTCCTGGTTGTAATTGATTCATTAACCTTCACCGCTTCCTTAAATTCAAAAATCGTTTATTTCATTATTATTCCCTATTCTCCGGTCAAATAAGGACTCATAGGATCATGTTTTTTTCGGTTTGCTAGAACAAGCTTATCACTTCTAACCGCATAGCAATACGGACAGCCGAATGGACAAGTGTCATAGCTTCCCATATCAATTGACTCTGCGCAGCCGCATTCTGCCCGCTGGTATTTATCCTTCTTAACCGGCAATGAATGATTCAGTACCTTTTCAATATAAGCTTGATCGATACAAGCCCCATGCATAATCCCATACTTCTCCAGATTTACCTGCTCCGAGCAGGTCGTAATGGACATTCCATTCTCTCGTGCAATGCTGGATAAGCCCTTCACTAAATCGGTCAGTTTCTCCGTTTGATCTGGAGAAAGCCAATCAAAGAACACATACCCCTTCTCTGTTTCCAAACGGCCTAGTCTTCCTTTTGTTTTGGCGTAAAAATCCATAAAACTGATTACGACCCTGCTTGTCTGTCCATTCAGTTCTTTGGCGATATGGGAAAACCGTTCCAAATGATAGCAGACATCCGTTTGATTACTAAGGATGATTGGGTCATATCTCCACACCATATGCTCAGGGCCAAGCACATCAGCCAGGCGCCTAAAGGTGTCGATCCGATAAGATAAGCTTGGGACTCCCGGCTCTAACGCATCCGGATAGTCATTTAAGGTATAATGCATAATAGACTTATACCCTTTATCCAAGAGCTCAGGCAGATAACGAAGAATGGGCCTCGGATTCTTTGACCAGAATACGATTGCATCCACATGATCTGCAGCCAAGGAAACCTTCTTTATCTGTTTTCGATTATACGGATTGACCTTCATGAAGGAACCTGCCCTGATTCGATTTATGAACCACTCAGCATAAAACGCCGGAATATCAGTACGCCTGCTTGCGCTAATGATCATCTTATTTCTCCCCTTGTCTTTATCTTAAACGGAAATATCTCTTTTGACAAAGAACCACCATGCCACACCGTAAAAGAAACAAAAATGAAGCCCTAATATGACTATGGAAAACAAGAAGCTCATCTCATCATAAACAGGTCTGTTCCCGAAGAAATATTGATCAAGCTTCGTATTCTCAAACAATAGAATCATTCCAGCCTTCCATTCAAGAAGACGAAACACCTCAGTCACCAATTTTCCGCCAAGTAAGGCAGCCATGCCAACTCCGATGGAAAAGGCCCCATTCTTAAAGACTGCCGATACCATATACGTAAATGTCACGATCAGCATCGATTCCGTAAAGGCTATCACGTATTTGAGCATAATCCCTTTGAACAGATAACCGCTTACCGAGAATCCTTCAAACCCAAACAAAAGGCCGCCAATAACCGCCGATACGGCAAATGCGAGAATAAAGAGATAGAACAGATAGAGGATGACTGTGAGCCATTTCGAGAACAATAGAGCCGAGCGCGAAATAGGCCGTATCACAATCAGCTTGATGGTTCCATATTGAAACTCATTTGAGAGAATGGTGCCCGCAGCTCCAATCCCCATAAAGGCAATAATGATCAGTGTGTTTGCTGTAATAGACATGTAGTTTAACATATTTCCATTGTTAGCTCGCACTATATCTGAAAAAAATAAAGCAAGTATACACATCACGACCGGCATAATCAGAAAAGAGAGCTGAACAAACCGGTTCCTCGCCATCCGATAATGCTCATTGATCAGCATCGATATCATGATGGTTTCCTCCCTTCACTAACGGATTGGAGAAACACTTGTTCAAGTCCTTGATTTTCAAATGCTAAATGAAAGACATCTATCCCCTCTTGAACGAGCAGCGCATTGACAGCGGGGACTTGGCTCTTATCGACTGCAAGCCGAATCCAGCCATTGTCATTAGAGATAACGGCATAGCGCTCACTCAATAGCATCGCTGCCTTGTCCGGCTCACTCGTCTCAATTACGAGCACCTCTTCTTGTACTGTTTCTCTTATATCCACTATTCGTCCATCCTTCATAATAGCAATTCGGTCACAAAGCATTTCCACTTCCGATAGCAAATGTGTAGAAAGAAAGATGGCTGTTCCCTCTTCACGGGCAAGGCGCAGCAAATGCTGGCGCAAGTCATGCATACCGGTCGGGTCAAGCCCATTAGTCGGCTCATCTAATATAAGCAATCTTGGTTTATGTAGAATAGCTTGTCCGATTCCAAGCCGCTGCTTCATGCCTAGCGAGTATGAAGCAACCTTATCGTGAATGCTGTCTTCGAGCTGAATAAGCTCCACTACCTCTTGAATGCGTTCCTTCGTGATTCCGGTATATAGGTTGGCTACGAGCCGGAGATTCTGCCAGCCTGTCAACTCTAGATAGAAGGCAGGGTTCTCAATGACCGCACCAATTTCCCTAATCGCTGATAGATAGGATTTCTGGATATCAGAGCCCAACACTCGGATGGCTCCTCCCGAATGCTTCATCAACCCGCAAATCATCCGAATTAAGGTGGTCTTTCCGGCACCGTTCGGACCTAATAGCCCAAATATTTCCCCTTCCCGAACATCTAAGTTGATGTTTTCAAGAATGGTCCGGCTGCCGATTTTTTTGTCAACCCCGTCTATTTCAAGCACGGATTGTGCCATGTTCATTCCTCCTTCTTCAACAACCCATTTTACACTATTTGTTTCATGGATAATACGAATTTTTCTCAAAACCAAGTATCTGTCTAATCAGCACCAATAAAAAAAAGGAACGTTAAACGTTCCTTCA
>NZ_JBJEFJ010000103.1:0-10839 GCF_051873915.1 Pradoshia sp. | reverse complement strand
TGTGATTAAGCAGACAATTTAACTTGGTTAATTTCTTGTGAATCATTTCACAATAAAATCGTAAATCATGTTTTTCTGTTCGTCAAACCATGTTCCGCACCCTCAGAAAACAACTATTTTGTGTAGATAATTTACGACAGCTTTCGTGGAATATTAAATTGAGGTCACAGAATCGATTGAATCCTGCTGCATTTGTCGTTCTAATGCAACAAACCTCAAAACCGATACCCTAATCCTTATTTTTCATTAGTGACTACCCACCTCTATTCAGAAAAGTCATATTTATAAAAATACCAGTGATATAAAGGCTTTTAATCAATAGAATATAGCCAAAAAAAAATATTAATTTTTTTTATGTATTGGCTTATACCGTGCTTTTCGCAAATTAACTACAGCAGTCTCTCTATGAATCCAACCGTTTTATTATGTCCCATCTATCAATATTTTTATTTATTCACACAATCATGATAATGAACATAAACAAAAGGATGATTCCTCCATAAGAGAAATCATCCTATCATTCTTGTATGCTATTAATATGAGTGAGAATAGATTAAACCAAAACAGGTGCTGTAAAGATAAACTCCTCAACCACCTTTGCAATCCCATCATTCATATTCGTATCTGTCACATAATCGGCTATTGCTTTAATATCGTTATTTGCATTGCCCATCGCTACGCCAAGGCCAGCAAATTCAATCATTTCCTGGTCATTATAACTGTCTCCAATCGCAATCACTTCCTCGCGTTTAATTCCGCACGCGTCAATCAATTGCTTTAAGCTTGTCCCTTTCGTTACGCCAAGCTCGGTGAATTCCAAGAAGTATGGTTTGGAGCGCATGATGCTAAACCTTCCATTCAATTCCTCTTGGAGCATCGTTTCTACAAGCTTTAGCTTTTCCGGTTCATAGACCATTAAGGCTTTCACAACCGGCTCGCTTACGGCTTCTTTGAAGCTATCTACAACCTTTATCGGCAGCCCTGTTAATTCAGATTCAATGCTGGTGAACTCGTTATCATCCTCTGTGACGATTTCATCACCTACATACGTATGAATATGAACGCCCTCTCTGCGGCTAAGATCATAGAGGCCGTGCACCTCTTCATGCGGGAGTGTACTGCTGAAGATTTCTTCACGTGTCTTACAATTGATAATTTTTCCTCCGTTAAAGGAGAGGATATAGCTTCCGTATTCAGCTAACGAGAGCTCTTCAGCGATATGCTGCATGCCAAATGTCGGACGTCCTGAAGCGAGAACGACCTTCACTCCCCTCTCCTGGGCATCCATCAAGGCTTGCTTCGTACGAGGTGAGATGGTTTGGTCATCTCGAAGTAACGTATCATCTAAATCTAACACAATCATTTTGTAAGTCATGCTGTCATCCCTTTCTTATAGCACAATATCATTATGGTACTATAAATCACGTCAAAAGGGATGAATAAAATCAAATTCTTTTTCTAAGTATGGCGTCTAACAGCCTATCTTTTGTATTTTCACTATCGTCTTTAAATCTAAACCAAGATAAAACATACAGTCCAATAGTAGGTATTGTTAATTATCCTATATACACACCATCCTATCTGCCTCACCTACTACTCTAGCCACGCATTCAACGTATAACAAAAGCTCCCAATCCCCTTAAAAATCAAGAAATTCGGAGCTTTATGTTAGTCACTAGTTTCTACAATTCTAGTAAAAATTTATAATACATAAGGTATAAAAACATTCATTGAAATCTCAATTCTATTATTCGCAAATTTTTACGTAGTTGGTTTTTTGTCAAAAAACATATTTAAATCAGTTTTATCGGTATCATAGGCTAATGCGTCATGAATACTATTTTGTATGATTAGCATTTTACTCTTTTCGAAGAAAGGCACACTAATGATATAAGGGTTGCCGGCCTTTTCAACCAACAATACTGTTTGGATGCCGCTTCCGGCCATTCCAACGCCAAGGATCAGAAGAATTAATCCAAGAACAAAACTATCTCCCATACTGCCGAATCCGAAAAGAATCGCAAGTAATCCTAGTATAATTGGTTTAAGTTTATAACTGGTAGATAAGGTTGTCCCTGAAATATTCTTAAGAGGAATGCTTTGTTGATCCTTCCCTGCAGGAATGAATCCCAATATGGTGTTAGATAAATTCGTTTTAACAAATCGATTATCAACCTCTATTTTCCCTTTTACCCAAAAGAATAATAAACTGATTGAAAATTTAACCTCTTTCATTTTTCTCACTCCTTTGTATAGATAAGTTAATATTATATTTATATTATATTTTTACCCGCTATAAATTTATTTTAATCAAAAAATATTTGTATATAAGAATAAATCTAATCTTTTCATTCACACTTTTCACAGGAAAAATACAATGCTTATTAATCCAGTGAATTCCCTTGTAAATGGTTATATTAGATAATAATTTCATCGTCACCCTCTCGTCTATATACTTTTCTAAAGGTTAATCTAAAAAGAAGGCTCTGTTAATCTTACGTGTTGATTTTCGTTGCAGGCGGAAAAACCAAGGGGCGATCTAGGAGCCTCTTCGATGCTTTTTACATCTGTGCGAACTCCCCTGTCCGCTGCTCCCCAATAGTCAACCGCCTGAAACATAAATCAACGGTGCGTAAATATCAACTTTCTTCACCAAAAAGAAAAAGGTTCAACCCCAAATAAGGGCTGAACCTTTATCCATTTATCAACTAGCTAAAGTCGAAATAATTCCTTTTCAGCAATCTTTTTTTCTCCATAAGCTCCTGAAAAGTCAGGCTTTTCTCAAGCTCCTTCGTATCAATCAAAAATAGCTGATCCTCAATTTCCTTCACCTGTTCATCTGTTTGATAAATCATGCCGCATTTTGCGCAGCTTATGGAGGGAACCTCCGTAATTTGGACAGTATTGGTTCCATCAGGCAGCTCCCAATAAACAGTGTCTGTTATTAGGCTTGCTCCAGCTTCTTCACACCATAGGCAGATTTGGCTCATCGTTATTCCCCGCCTTCATTCGTTGCTAGACTGGGCTTTTGCTGCGCTTTATATTTTTTCTCCTTCAACTCATCCCGCTTTTCACGTCTGTCCTTCAAGGAAGCATGATCAGGTGCCTGTTCATAGGTTTCCCTTTTCTCATAACGCGGGAGGTTCTTTGGTACGAGATTAAACTGTTTATCATGCAATAAGCCTAGGACGCCATCACCGCGGTCTTCTTCATACGTACCATAGATTTCCTGAAAATACCCATCTGCTGTTCCCGCCGTATAAGATTCTGGCTCTGGATAGGTAGTAATGACTCCCTCATAATTCCTGAGAACCGTCTTATCTGGTGATTGGGAAAGGATATAATTTGGCTGGAGTGATATTTTTCCGCCGCCGCCAGGGGCATCCACGACGAATGTTGGAATAGCATATCCGCTCGTATGTCCTCTCAATCCTTCAATAATCTCTAGGCCCTTGCTGATTGGTGCCCTGAAATGGGAAATGCCTTCAGATAAATCACATTGATAAATATAATACGGCCTTACTCTTATTTTGACGAGATCATGCATGAGCTTGCGCATAATTGGGACACTGTCATTGATGCCTGCCAGGATAACCGCCTGGTTGCCGACCGGCACTCCTGAATTCACAAGCATTTCACAGGCCTTCTTTGATTCCTCCGTGATTTCGATCGATGTATTAAAATGGGTATTCAGCCAAACCGGATGATACTTTTTCAGGATATTGCATAGATTCTCCGTAATCCGCTGTGGAAATACAACAGGAGCACGGGTACCGATTCGGATAATCTCGACATGCGGTATGGCTCGTAAATTCTTCAAAATATATTCAAGGATACTATCATTGATTAATAATCCATCTCCACCGGAAATGAGCACATCCCGCACAGCCGGGGTTTCGCGGATATAGCCTATCGCTTGGTCTAACTGCTTCTTTGGTACGCCCATTCCAATTTGGCCGGAGAATCTCCTTCGCGTGCAATACCGGCAATACATGGAACATTGATTCGTCACCAAAAATAAAACCCTGTCCGGGTAGCGGTGCGTCAAACCAGGTACCGGCGAATCCTCATCCTCGTGAAGCGGGTCCTCTAGGTCATACGGCGTTTTATATAATTCCTTTCCAATCGGGACTGATTGCATGCGCACTGGACATCGTTCATTATCCGGATTCATTAATGATGCATAATAAGGAGTTATATTCAGGGGAATCGTCTTCGTCGAGATGCGGACTCCCTCTTCTTCCTCAGGTGTGAGATTAATGACCTTCTTTAAATCCTCCAAGGTCTTGATCGTATGGGTCAGCTGCCAGATCCAGTCATTCCATTGCTCCTCTGTAACATCCTTCCAGAGCTCGATATCCTTCCAGTGCCGCGTTGGTTTGTACAAATCATATTTCATACACGATACCTCCCCATATTTGCAGGACAAATATTTTCTCTCTTTTTTACTATCTATATGAGAGCAGTTGGGCAAATGTGTATATGACTCACAAGAAAGATGGAAAAGCTTTCTTTAGACCTACTTTTACATAGCCTTGAAATAGACGGGGAAGGCAGAATGAATAAGGTTATTCCTGCTTTATTACAATTAGGCATTTAAAACTCAAATCAAAAAAAGGCTGACCATAAAGGTCAGCCTGCCCAGAGGATTAAAGATTTTTCACAGCTTCATCAATTTTTGTATCACCAGAAATCAGATTAAACGCTTTTCTGTATGTCGGTTCAGCTGTCAGGGACGCAACTACCGTACGAGCCACATCCTCTCTAGGAATTTTGCCATATTCGAAATCCGTTCCCGCCCACACATTTCCTGTTCCAGGTTCATTTATGAGTGCGCCCGGACGGATGATTGTATAATTTAATTTGCTTTGTTCGAGTGCTTTGTCAGCGTAATACTTGGCAACATAATAAGACTTGATTTCCTCGCTCCAATTCTCTCGCTTATCAGCACCAATTGCGCTTATCAGTACGAAACGCTCCACACCAGCCTGTTCAGATGCTTCCATCATTTTGATGGCACCGTCTAAATCAATCAGCAAGGTTTTATCAGCGCCTGTACTGCCTCCTGAGCCGGCAGTAAAGATGACGCCGTCCACTCCTTGAAGGACTTTAGCTAGTTCATCCACACTATCCTCAAGATTAGCCAGCACAGCATCGATTCCTTCTTTCTCGAGACTTTCCTTCTGCTCATTCTTCCTGACCATTGCCACAGGAGAATGTTCCTCAGATTCCTGTATAAGTTTAACCACTTTTTGGCCAATTTGTCCGTTCGCTCCAACTACTAATACTTTCACATGCTCAGCTCCTGTTCACGTGTAATAATCAGCCTTCTCGCATGAGTTTCGCCTCATTCTCTTTTAGACAATAATCGAGAATCCAGGGCCATGGGCCATAGCCTGAATCAACATTGATATGTCCCATATTCAGCACAATTTTCTGCGGAATGCCCATTTGGCTGAAATATCGGCTCTCTTCGACCGAACAATACGGATCATTAGTCGATTGAATCTGCAATGTATCGGCATAAGGCTGATCTTTCTCTATACCCTTAATGTCCAAAGGGAAAAACGCTTGGATACATTCATGCTTATAATAAGGGGACGGCGGTGCGACGAGCACAACACGGTTCACGATCCCAGGGAGTGTTTGTTTTCGATAATGCAGCCAAAGAATACAGCCAAGGCTGTGAGCGATGATCGTTAACCTCTCATCTGTTCCGATCCTTTGGAAGGTTCTATCCAACTCATCAAGCCAATCCGATAATTTCGGATGGTCATAATCCGGCAGGGTCGGATAATAGACCGTCTTCCCTTCTTTCACCAGTTCATGGCTGAGCCAGGATTGCCAATGTTCCGGCCCGCTTCCGCCAAGACCGTGTAAAATTAAGTAGCTTTCAGTCATATCATGACCCTCCTTTTTATTTCATACTAAGTTTATCAGATTAATACATTTTATGTCTATTCATATTCCCTATTTTGTTCAAATAAAAAACCCTATCCATGTCTAAAAGACAGTGGATAGGGCTTCCCTTATCGATGGTTCATCCTTCGCTGTGCCATTCTGTTACTTCATCGACGGTCTTTCTTTTTGCAGGAGCTGGAGTCATGTCCGGATAGCCGATATAAAGAAATCCAGTAACGGCTCCTTTTTCACTGAGTCCGAAAGCCTCACACATTGTTCGTGTGTAAAGCGGCTTGCCCGTCCGCCAAACTGCCCCAAGTCCTAAAGCATGGGCAGCAAGCAGCATATTCTGAACAGCCGCATGACCAGCGGCAAATTCTTCTTCCCTAATGACCTTATCGTTTTCAACCGGCTCAACTGCGGTGACGATAATCACAGGTGCCCGGTATGGCTGCTTGCTGATTTTCTCAAGCCTTGCTTGATTTTCCTCCGTATGAGGATCATCCATAGTAGCTTGAAGAGAGGCTGTTAGTGCATCACGCAGCTTGTTCCGTCCATCTCCCTCAAGAACGACAAATCGCCACGGTTCTGTTCTATGATGACATGGCGCCCATGTTCCGGCTTCAATAACCTGCTCAATTAATTCCCTTGGAACAGGATCCCCTTTAACCTTGCCGATACTTCTCCTTGTCTTAATTGCTTCGAATAATTCCATCCTTCTCTCTCCCATCAATTACTTCCCTTTTTTGAAAAGCACCAATACAAATATATACATTTAAAAGCGAATTATCAAAAACTTCAGCCTCTTTTTATTCATCCATACAAAAAAGCCGGATAAGCGGCCCTGTTGATTAGGCTGCGCTATCCAGCTTTCATTTTTAGATATTTTTTTGAATATCATATTCTGTTTTTAGTTCTTCAACCCATGAGCTGTATTCCGAAGAAATTTTCGCAGCTAAAGCAGCTTCTTTTGCATCTTCTTTAGACTCTTCATAGGTGGATTCTTTTGCTTCTTTATAGTCAGTAGCTGTGATGATGTGGTAGCCATAGTCTGTTTTGACGATATCACTAATTTCGCCAACTTTAAGGGCAAATGCCGCCTTTTCAAACTCTTCTACCATTTCACCTGATTTAATGAAGCCGAGTTCACCGCCATTTTTAGCAGTGGATTCGTCAGTAGAATATTCTTTCGCTAAATCAGCGAAATCTTCCCCAGCTTCCAGCTTATCAAGTACTTTTTGCGCTGTTTCTTTGTCTTCAACTAGGATATGGCTTACTTCAATAGATTCTGCTGTATCATAGTCATCTTTGTTTTCTTCATAGTAGGCTTTTACTTCATCATCTGTGATCTCAATATCTTTTGCCATTAATTTTTCAATTTTGATATTCGTTTCAATATCCTCTTTCAAATCAGCCAATGTTAGTCCGCTTGCTTCTAAGGCGGACTTCAAACCTTCTTCACCGCCATAGTTTTCTTCATATACAGCCACTTCATCGTTGATTTCACTGTTTTTCACTTTAATATCGCGTTTATCTGCTTCTTTATCAATGACCACTTTCGTGACTAGATTATCTACTGCAGCGGAACCGTATACGTTTACTAAAGAATCGTATAACTCTTCCTTTGTAATTCGTTCGCCATCCACCGATGCGACCGTTTGTGATTTCACATACGCATAAGCGCCTCCGGCTATAGCTGCAACAAGAACAACGGATGTTGTAATACCCGCGATCATTTTCTTGCTCATTTTCTTTTTCTTCTTCGGTGCTTTTTCCTCTTCAACAAGCTCTTCTTGTTGTTCGTTCTGATCCTTGTTTTGCTCGTTCGACATGTTTGATAACTCCTATCACAATGTGTTTTCTATGGTGTTACTATAATCATATAATGTGTCAGCTATATGTCAAATGGTAAATATAATTCGAAAAATATTTTCGACTTATTTATATTGTGTAGAAATAGACCGGATTATTCCACTAACGGGCAATATCCTCCTCTCTGAATACCAAGATAAGGTAAAATGAACATAGTCGTTATTAAGGAGGAATTCGTTTGGCTGAACACCATTTTCATTTAAAAGCTCATTGGCCTGGTCTGCGAAATGATTCAGGCACAATCGAGGCAGGAAACTTAAAAACCAACATCTCCATCCCTGCAGAGATGGATGGTCCCGGCATAGGGACAAACCCAGACGAAATGCTGCTAGGCGCCGCATCAACCTGCTACATTATCACCCTAGCAGCGATGCTGGAACGCAGCAAGATTGAGAAAGAAGATTTGACGATGGAATCTGTCGGTGTTGTCGATGTCACCAATGGCATATTTACCTATAAGAAAATTATTCATCGTCCGACCATCACCTTAAAGGCCTCTTCCTCTGAGAAGGAAATTGATCTCACCAGAAGACTAGCTGAGAAAGCAGAGAAATCCTGCATGATTAGCAGGGCAATTATGGGAAATGTGGAACTGCAACTCGAGGTGACCATCAAGAAAGCCGTCTCTATCTAAAAGACGGCTTTTTTGTTTGCTTTTGCATCATTTTACTGCACAAATAAAGTGGCTGGAATAAAAGACTTCCAGCCACTCTATCAGGACAATAAAACTCCCATTCTCTTTTTAAAAAGTTACTTATAAGCTATGGTTCCCGAATAAATGGCATTCGTCCTTACTCCCGGTTTTATTTCACCATTTATAGAATAAATCATGTTCCCCATTAAAACTAACCCTTCACCACAAGGTGCATCAAAGGGAACCTTACCTACTGATCTCCATGTGTTCTTTTTTGCATTATAGATTAATATATCTTTATTCCAATTAAATTCATACGGATCGGCTGTAAAATAGGCCTCTCTGAACACTTGTAATTCTTCTCCCTGTAAAGTAGTTAAATTTTTCGTTGCGTCATCATATACTTCTTTATTAAATCCTCCTATTACCATCATTTCATCATTGTTTAATTTCACTGAATTGGCGCCTAATAAAGAAAGTTGTTTATCCCCTACCGTTACAGAAGAAACTTTTGACCATGAATTCGTTTTAATATTATATTTATATCCATCTGTATAGGCAACAGACCCGCCACCGCTAAATACATAGAGATCTCCATTTAACAATTGGGCTACACTTTGATTTCTTACACTTTCACCTGGCATCGGTGCTAATTCTTTCGTCTTAGATGTTTTGACATCATATTCATATAATTTATTACTGCCTGTCCCATTCTGTTTACCAAGTCCAATGTATAATTTTCCGTTTTTCTCCACCGCGATACCGTCGCTTATCGTGAAGGGTAAATCTCCTATTTTTTTCACTTTTAATTTTTTATTTTTATCTATAGTAAATAACGTAATATCATTCGCACGTTCTTGATCCGGACTTCCCCCAATATAGTAGACTCCTTCATTAGTTGTTATGGACGAACCATATCCTATCTCATAATCAAGATTCGTATGTTGAACCATCGTTAGTTTGTCTTTTTCTTTTTTAAGTACGTATATATCGGAATAATGCTGCTTCACCCCTCCATTTAATACTGACTCATAAGGAAAATTGGCTCCGCCTCCAGTAATGACATAATCTTTATAAGAGCCCGATAACATCCCTGCTGTCCCTATATTTTTTTCAAATCCTGTTTGGGCCTCTAATTCTCCTGCATGCTCCCATGCTATTTTTTTCACGGATTTTGCCTTTCCAGATGCGCTCGATTCGTCTATCTTCATTTCGTTTAGACCAACCAGCATAAGCATCATGGCCATCACTGCTACTAAAAATTTTTTCATAACAGACTCTCCTCTCAACTATAAAATGGTTATCTATTGCTTGCCATGACTTCACGGTACAAAACATTATTATCTACCTTTATGGGACTATTACCTCGAAGTCTTACACCCTCATTCTCCAATAAATCAAAATCAAGCACTCGTTTGAAAGCGCTATCACTCTCTGGCCAGGAGATAATTAATCATGGCTATGCCATTAGCTTCTGTTACTTACTAGTGGTTGTTTCAGAATGCAAACTTTTGAACTGTTAGGGACTTTTTATCTCCGCTTCGTTCGTATTCTTTCTTATCATGGTTCGTAAAATTTTTTATGCAAGGAACTTAAGTGATGTTATGACTGATATGGGGGGATGGAATCATTTATTGCCATATGATTTGATATGTGGGTTTTTTGAGGTTCATAACGTTTGCTGGTCTATCATTATTATACGAGCAAAGTCTGTCATTACCGGATTATGAGGATGGTGAGATTGAGATTGGCTACCCTTGATGATTTTCATGTTTTCTAGCTAGCTTCTAAAGGGCTTGGGTCTTATACAAGAGGATGCTAATGATACCCTCTCTAAGGGTGATAACGTAAGTACATTACATTCGTTTTAATTGGGAATTATTTTTTTGCGTAAAATAGTGCAGGGCTGCTATTTATATTTCAGTTGAATATTCACTCCTCTCTATAATCATTAATCGCTCTTACAAGTAAAAATATACCAACTAAACAAGACTTTGTAAATAATCTTCTTCATTATTTTAAATTTCGAAAAAAAATTCCATCTTTAAAGCGCCGAACTTCCTAGTGATAAAATCATAATCCCTTTTTTACCTAAACAGGTTCCCCGCTTCCATCCAGCAAAACAACTCAAGTCTATAGGATACTCAGAGAGTTTATTGAAATAATACTAATGTTAAGCCAAAAATGAAGGAGGAACTTATGCAACAGAATAAACAAGTAAACAAGAATACTGGCTCTATCACGGAACCTGGCTTTTCAGGAACTGATCCACAAAAGGTTAAACAACAAATCAAAAAGGATGTAGCAGCAGGAGTGGGGGCAATGACTTCTCGAGAGGCAGGAGCCATGCGTGATTAGAAGCCATTTTTCATCTCAAAAGAAGAAGAGCCGATTCCCTATAGAACCGGCTCTCTCCCCTTCTTACACTCGGA
>NZ_JBJEFJ010000102.1:0-10895 GCF_051873915.1 Pradoshia sp. | reverse complement strand
TGCGGACATGATTTTACTGCCCATCTACCTGCAGACAGGACGAGGCTTTACTGCATTTGAAACAGGACTGATCCTTCTTCCTGGGGCTGTCATCAATGCCTTCCTTTCTCCGGTGACGGGCAAGCTCTATGACCGTTTTGGAGCCAAACCACTCTTTATTACCGGCCTTATATTCGTACTGCCAGCGATGTGGGTCGTGACCGACTTGGCTTCATCATTCTTATTCTGGACGATACGGACAATCATTCTTCGCATCGGTCGGCTTAAGCTTTAATACGATGCCACTACATACAGCTGGATTGAATGCCCTGCCGAAGGAGCTGACCAACCATGGCTCGGCTGTTAATAATACTGTCCGCCAAATAGCCGGTGCCATCGGAACAGCTGTCGTCATGACGATATTCACTGCCCAGGCAGCCGTCCATACCATAAAGCTAAGCCCAAGTGAACTACATGCATCTCCACCCCTTCTAGCTATGCTTGGAGCAAGTGATGCCTATTATTTCATGATGATTATTGCTCTCATTGCCCTCGTACTTACACTGTTTTTACCGCAAAAAAAGAAAGCCGTTCAAACAGCTGCTGAAACAAGAAACATGTAAAAGAACAAGAGGAGATAAGACCGCAAAATCAGTCTCATCTCCTCTTGTTTTTATATTCGTTAGATTCCTTTCGCCTTACCTCCATCAATTAAGTAAACTTGCCCAGTCACATAAGAGTTAACGGATGAGAGCAGGAACACAGCATAATTGGCGAATTCCTCCGGTTTCCCGTAACGGCCGAGCGGGATTTGTTTTTCCGCACGTTCTTTGACTTCCTCCACCGTAAGACCTTGCTTCTCTGCAGTCACCTGATCAAGATAATCAATGCGGTCAGTGGCAATCACCCCTGGTGCAATCGTATTAATAAGGATATCTCGTTCAGCAAATTCAGCTGCAAGCGTCTTCGTCAAGCCAACGATGCCAAGACGGAATGTGTTCGAAAGAAGCAGCCCTTGAATCGGCTCTTTTACTGAAATCGAGGCCATATTCAGGATTCTTCCACCGTTCTTCATATGGGGAAGAACGGCACGAATCATACGTATGTAACTGAGCAGGTTCAATTCAAATCCCTTCTGCCAATCTTCATCAGATAAATCCATAAATCCTCCGGCTGGCGGACCTCCAGCATTATTAAGAAGAATATCAATTGTTCCAAGCTTGTCAGCAGTATCTTTGACGAGCCTGTCAATGTCATCCGCTTGGGTAATATCCGCTTCATGCCAGTAGTAGTTTCCGGCTGGATTTACCTTTTTCAGCTCCTCCACAACGGTCTTCAATTTATCAGCGCTCCGGCTTGTCACCATGACATTAGCCCCTTCTTCAGCCAGCTTGATGGCGATAGCCTTTCCCAGCCCTTGACTTGAAGCCACAACCAATGCATTCTTTCCTTTTAACCCTAGCTCCATTCTTTCTCCCTCCATTCGTATTCCTACTCCTATCATGGCATCTCAACGATTTAATTGTCAAAATATTAATTTTATGGGTATAGAAGGAGTATGGACCATTAACAGTATCCATACTAAAGCAATGGAATCATGGGGAGGAATGACAACGTATGAGAACGAATGAATGGGATTGCATCATCATCGGCGGCGGTATCGCAGGATTGCAGGCCGCAATCCAAATGGGAAGAAGCCAGCATACATGCCTAGTGATTGATTCAAAGGAGGAAGGCCGTTCTTCCCTTTGCAAGGACTATCGTAATATACTCGGCTGGCCTGACGGAATCAGCGGAGAGGATTTGCGGGCACTTGGCCGGGAGCATGCCCAAAAAACAGGAATTGAATTTCTAAAGGACCATGTTACAACATTAAAGGATGTGAATGGCCGCTTCCATGTCAAGACGACAGAGCATGAATTCACCGCCCGCACTTTGCTGCTTGCTACGGGGATAACAGACCGAATTCCTCCTATTCCTAATCTGAAGGAATGCTTAGGAATGACCATCTATATTTGTACGGATTGTGATGGGTATGAGGTCATTGATACACCGACCCTTGTTATGGGCTCTGGTGAAGCTGGGGCAAATTTTGCTCTCTCTCTTCTCTATTGGACAAATCAGATTACGTATATTAATCACGAAAAGAACGATATCCCAGAGGACTTGCTAATGAGGCTCAAGGAAAGCGGGATTCATTATATAGAGGAGAAAATTGAAGCCGTAAAAAAAGAGGGAGATTCCGACTTCAAGGGAGTGTTCCTTGCCAATGGTGAGCTAATCGAAGGGGAGCGTGCCTTTGTTTCCTTCGGCGGCAATGATGTTCACACAGCTTTAGCGGATCAGCTTGGGATTGACGTAATGAACAACCGGCATATACATGTGGATTCGAGGACAAAGGAAACAAGCATTAAAAATGTTTGGGCAGCAGGAGATATCGTTGCTCATTCTGAGCAGGCAACTATCGCAATGGGAGAGGCCACTCAGGCTGCCATCTGGATTCATAAGCGTTTAATGAAGCTGTTAAAAGAAGAATAAGAAAAAGGCCGGATATACATCCGGCCCTTTCTAAAAATCAGCTGAACGTGTAGCGTGTGACTGCTTTATACGTATCATCCTTCTTCAACACAACAGATGGGAAATGAGGCTTGTTAATCGCATCCGGGTATCCTTGCGTTTCAAGGCAAATGGCCATATGATTATGCGGTTTGACCCCTCTAATGGAATATTCACCATCATATTGATTACAGGTATAAATGACAACAGCAGGCTGGTCGGTTTCCACTACAAGCTTGCGTCCGCTTACTGGGTCTTCGAGCACAATCTCTTCCTCAAAATGGCTATCCAGACAGAACGGATGGTCATAACCCCCGCCTGCGATATCATTTTGTTTATAGCCGGATGCCACCCCTTGGGAAACCTCAGCTTCTTCCGTGAAATCAAATGAGGTCCCCTCAACAGGCACAATCTGCCCAGTAGGAATAAGATCCTCTCCAAGTTCCAAAAATGAGCTGCTTTTCAGCTTCAGCTTGTGATTTAGAATGTCTTTCGTTAAGTCCCCGCTCAAATTGAAATAAGAATGATTCGTTAAATTGATGATGGTATCTTGATCAGAATAGGCCTTATAAGAGATTTCTAGACTGCCGTCTTCATCTAGCAAATATGTTGTTGTTACATGAAGATTACCTGGGAAGCCCTCCTCCCCGTCATGGCTTATATATGTAAATTCAACCCCTGCTGCTGTTCCCTTCTCAACCAATTCATAATTCCATACGACTTTATCGAATCCTTTTAAACCGCCATGCAGACTGTTGCTGGATTGATTCTTCGCCAATTGATAGGTTTCCCCATCAAGCGTAAAGCGTCCCCCTGCTATTCTTCCAGCTATTCTTCCAACAATGGCACCGAAATATGGGGAGTGCTTGACATAATCCTCAAGGGTATCAAAGCCAAGAACGATATTACCCATTTTTCCATTTCGATCGGGGACGATCAAATCCGTAATAATGCATCCATAATTGATGCACTTCATCGTCGTTCCTTTATCAGTAGTAAAGGAAAACTGAATAACCTCTTGATCATCCATTCTGCCAAAGCTCGTTTCTCTGATTTCCATAGCATCCCTCTCCTTTTCACAGAATTCTGCAATGTTTATGTATACTAATATACTATCAAAAAACTCTGTAAAGCGCTTTATTTTCCAGAAGGTATATTCAGGACATAGAAATAACAAAGCCTTGTTAGGCTTTGTTATTTATCTCATCATTTAATATGGTCCTCTAATATAATCCTTTACGGATCCTTCATAGAAATTTTGCAGCCTCTTGAGCTCGTCCTCATTAAATGATTTCGTCTCGAGCGCTGTCAGGTTCTGCTCCACCTGTCTCACATTCTTAAAGCCTGGAATGGCACATGTAACGGCTTCTTGGTCTAGAATCCAGCGAAGGGCTGCAGAGGCCATCGATTCCCTGCCATCAGCAATCCAAGAGAGCTGCTCCGAAAGCTCTACACCCTTTTGAAATTCAAGTCCGGCAAACGTTTCACCGACATTGAATTGCTCTCCATTTGCATTAAACTGACGGTGATCCTCTTTAGCAAAATGTGTATCCGCTGTGAATTTACCTGTCAACAGACCGCTTGCCAGCGGTACACGAGCAAGGATTCCGACACCTTGTTCCTTCGCTTTTGGGAACAATTCCTCCAGCGGCTTTTGTCTGAACAAATTGAAAATCACCTGCAAGGCAGCGACATTCGGATTCGTCAGGCAGAATAACCCTTCCTCAACCGTTTCAACACTGACTCCGTAATGACGGATTTTTCCTTCCGCCTGAAGCTTATCCAACACCTCAAAAACATTTGTGTGTTTAAGGATTTCAAGCGGCGGACAATGAATTTGATAGAGGTCGATTCTCTCCCGCCCTAACCGCTTCAAGCTCGCTTCACAATATTGGCGAACGGAATCTTCAGAATAGGTTAATGGATCATGAATATCCCCGGCCCGGCAGAATTTAGTCGCAATATAGATTTCATCCTCTTTTCCCTTTGTCGCCTTACGCAAGAGCTCCTCGCTTCGTCCAGCTCCATACACATCCGCTGTATCGAAGAAATTCACTCCCAGCTCCATCGCACGGGCAAGGGCAGATAAGGCATCCTCATCATTCGACCGCCCCCAGTCTCCGCCTATCCCCCATGTGCCAAAGCTGATTTCGCTTACCTTCATTTCACTTTTACCAAGCTGTCGATAATTCATGAATGCACTCCTCCCTCAAGGAATTAATCTAGCTTAGATGTTTTGTTCTTGTTATAGACATCAAAGCCTACTGCAAGCAATAATACAATACCCTTAATGGTTTGCTGATAATCCGTACCTAAACCAATTAAGGACATCCCATTATTCAAAACACCCATAACAAGTCCGCCGACAACTGCTCCAATAATGGTTCCAATCCCCCCATAGGCAGATGCACCGCCAATGAACACAGCCGCAATGGCATCAAGCTCAAATGAGTTCCCCGCTCCAGGTGTTGCCGCGTTCAAGCGGGCTGCAAAGATCAAGCCGGATAATGCCGCGAGCACACCCATGTTGACGAAAACCCAAAACGTCAGCTTTTGAGTCTTGATACCTGACAGTTTCGCTGCCTTCTCATTACCGCCGACCGCATACAAATGACGTCCAGATACGGTACGATTCGTAAAGAAGGAGTAAGCTACAATCAAGACGACTAAGATGACAAGAATATTCGGAATCCCTTCATAGGAAGCAAGGAAATAAGAGAATACATTTAGAACAGCTACAATGAAGACCAATTTCAAAGCAAAGAGCCATGTTGGCAGTACCTCAAAATGATAGGATTTCTGCTGATTCCGTTTTCGAACCTCTGTCCAAATCAACACGAGGGAAACAATGACTCCTACAATTAAGGTCAAAAGATCAAGTGAGGCGGTTTTGCTTAATTCAGGCAGGAAGCCTGTACTGATTTTCCGGAATTCTTCCGGGAATGGCGCAATGGATTGCCCGCCCAATACCCAAAGTGTAAGCCCGCGGAAGACAAGCATCCCGGCAAGCGTAACGATAAAGGCAGGGACTTTCAAATATGCGACCCAGAATCCTTGCCATGCACCAATTAAAGCGCCTATCAATAAGCATAAGACAATCGAAAGCCATACCGGCAAATTCATCTCTACCATGAAAATGGCTGACATCGCACCGGTAAACGCAACGACCGAACCTACTGAAAGATCAATATGTCCGAGTAAAATAACAAGAAGCATCCCAATGGCAAGCACGAGTATGTAACTGTTTTGCAGGATAAGATTCGTTATGTTAATCGGTTTCAATAAAACGCCATCCGTTAGTATTTGAAATAAGATAACAATAAAGACTAAAGCGAGTATCATGCCATATTGGCGAACATTATTTTTCATTAAGCTGCCAAGTGTTTTCATCCTTGTTCCACCCCTGTTCTGGTCATGTATTTCATGATATTCTCCTGGGACGCGTCCTTGCGTTCAAATTCAGCGGTAAAAGCCCCTTCACGCATAACGTAGATTCGGTCGCTTATACCGAGCAGCTCAGGAAGCTCTGAGGAGATGACCAATATTCCCTTTCCTTGGTCTGCAAGCTCATTAATAATGGAATAAATCTCATATTTCGCCCCGACATCAATCCCGCGCGTTGGCTCATCAAGTATGAGAATATCAGGCTCTGTAAAAATCCACTTGCTGAGAACCACCTTCTGCTGATTCCCTCCGCTCAGGTTCATCGCCTTTTGGGTAATGCTTGGTGTTTTGATATTCATCTTCTTACGGAAGCTCTCTGCCTCAATGACCTCCTGTCCATCATCAATAATGGACTTCTTTGCCACCCTGTGTAAGTTAGCGAGCGTTATATTGGTTTTGATGTCTTCTTCAAGCACAAGGCCGAACGATTTCCGGTCCTCTGTGACATAAGCAATCCCGGCATCAATAGCCTGGGTGATGTTTTTTAAGGTTAATTCCTTGCCATCCTTGAAAAGCTGCCCGCTCATCTTCGTCCCATATGCCTTACCGAAGATGCTCATCGCAAGCTCTGTCCGCCCAGCTCCCATCAAACCGGCTATTCCGACGATTTCTCCCTTGCGAATATGGAAGCTTACATCATCAACGACATTCCTGGCCGTATTCGTTACATCCTGAACAGTCCAATTCTTCACTTCAAAAATAGTCTCGCCGATGGAAGGGGTGTGCTCCGGGTAAAGATTAGTCAGGTCCCTGCCGACCATTCCTTTGATGATACGTTCCTCTTTCACTTGGTCCTTTTTCATGTCCAATGTTTCAATTGTCTTTCCATCCCTTAAAATCGTGATGGAATCAGCCACTTTCGCAATCTCATTCAATTTATGCGAGATGATGATCATCGTCATGCCTTGCTTTTTAAATTCCAGCATGAGATTCAGCAGGTTTTCACTATCATCTTCATTCAATGCGGCGGTAGGCTCATCCAAAATGAGAAGCTTCACTTCCTTTGAGATAGCCTTGGCAATTTCAATCAGCTGCTGCTTTCCTACCCCAAGTTGATTCACCATCGTATCCGGCGACTCTTTTAATCCAACAATCTTCAGCAAATCAATTGTCTTTGCATACGTTTCGTTGAAATTAATGATACCCCGTTTACTTTGTTCATTCCCAAGGAAGATATTTTCTGAAATTGACAGATAGGGGATTAAAGCGAGCTCCTGGTGAATGATGACGATCCCCTTACTCTCACTGTTTTTGATGGTTTTAAACTCACATACCTCATCTTCAAAATAAATATCTCCTGAATAGCTTCCATGAGGATAAACACCGCTCAATACTTTCATTAAAGTTGATTTACCTGCACCATTTTCTCCGCAAAGTGCATGTATTTCTCCTTTTTTAATCTTCAGATTGACATCGTCAAGGGCCTTGACGCCAGGAAACGTTTTTGTGATATTTCGCATTTCCAAAATAATAGATGACAAGAAACTCACCCCAATTAGTAGGATAGATGTTACTTGTAAATGAACGTACAAGTAACATCCATCCAGAATTTTACTCGCTTATTTCACTTCATCTTCACTATAGTAACCGCTGTCCACAATGACTTCTTTATAGTTCTCTTTGTCCACGGAAACCGGGTCAATTAAGTACGTAGGAACAACTTTATTGCCATTATCATAGGATTCTGTATCATTCACTTCAGCTTCCTTATCACTTAATACTGCATCTGCCATTTCAACGGCTTTAATAGCTAGTTCCCTCGTATCCTTGAACACAGTCTGTGTTTGTTCACCTGCAATGATTGATTTTACTGAGGCAAGCTCTGCATCCTGACCTGTGATGACCGGCATTGGTTTAGAATCTGTTCCATAGCCCACACCCTTCAAGGAAGAGATGATTCCGATACTGATGCCATCATATGGAGACAAAACAGCGTCAACTAATTCACTGGAATATTTAGAGCTTAAGATATTGTCCATACGGGATTGAGCCGTTGCACCATCCCAGCGAAGAGTGGAGATTTGGTTCATTTTTGTCTGTCCGCTTTGGACCACTAATTTTCCTTCATCAATATACGGCTTTAAGATGCTCATCGCGCCGTCATAGAAGAAGTAAGCATTATTATCATCCGGTGAACCGCCGAATAATTCGATGTTGAACGGACCTTTCTCGCCATCTTCAAGACCTAATTTCTTCGTAATGTATGAGGCTTGCAGGACACCGACTTCAAAGTTATCAAATGTAACATAATAGCTGACATTATCGGTACCTTTAATCAAACGGTCATAGGAAATAACTTTTATATCCTGATCAGCTGCCTTTTGAAGCACCTCTGTCAAGGATTCCCCGTCTATTGGAGCAACAACGAGAACGTCAACGCCTTTTGTAATCATGTTTTCGATTTGAGCGACCTGGTCCTCAACGACATCTTCTCCGTATTGAAGATCAGTCTTATAGCCCTTTTCCTTGAATTCCTTCACCATGTTTTCCCCATCAAGAACCCAGCGTTCGGAGGATTTTGTCGGCATAGAGATTCCGACATATCCCTTATCGCCATCTCCTGATGAGGTGGAATCGCTTCCGCAAGCCGCCAAAGCAAATACCAACGTGAGCAGCAAGAATGCAGTGATCATCTTTTTCATGAAATTAACCTCTCCTTTATCATCATTGCAGGATTCAAACGTTGTATTCTGAAAACTTACATCTTTCTAATATTTGAATCCGCTTACAAAATCTATCATACTACTTGTTAGTACAAGTTTCTACTAAAATTTAACTTAAACTAACAAATTTTTATAATAAAAATAAAAAAACCCACATATTTGCAGGTTTTTGGAATTTATATTTTTTTTGTTGACTGTCTGATAATGAGGACCGGTTCATACACATAGGATGGATTAGCGTTATCCTTTTGCTCAACCAATTGGAGGATTGCCTTTGCCGCCTGTACACCCATCTCGTACTGAGGATGTTTAATCGTTGTTAGCTTGACCTCAGAGGCCACAGCAAGATAGGAATCATCGAAACCGACAATGGAGAGGTCATTCGGCACAGAAAGACCGGCCTCCCTTATTACATCCAGTGCCGCCAAAGCAACTTCATCATTATAGAAGCATATGCCACTCGGCCGGCTCTCTCTCGCAAGAATATTCGCAAACTCCCCCTCAAGGACCTGCTCTCTTTCTGAAGTCGTATATGTAAGAAGCATATCCGAATCAATAGGAATCTTGTATTCTCGATGAGCACGGATGAAGCCCTTCATTCGCATAACACCTTGCATATCATCTGTTTTAAATAAACCGGCAATATTCGTATGCCCCTCTTTAATCAAATGCTCCGCCTGTAAATAACCTCCCAGCTCATCGTCAACGGTCAAGCTGTATGGATTAAGTTCACTATATGCCGCATTGATCATCAAATAAGGAATCCCTTTCATTTCAAGGTCAAGATAATATTTCAGATTAGGATTTGGATGATTGCTCTTCGTCGGCTCAACAATCAGTCCGGTCAAGTCCCTCTCCATCACATTCTCAAGACATTGCCGTTCTTTCTCAAAATCATTATTCGTACTATACAATAATAAGGTATAGCCCTTACTGCTCAAATAAGATTCTACCCCGTTTATAATAGACGGGAAAATATAGTTGGAAATATAGGTCGTGATCAGGGCAATTGCCTTATCAGCTCCGGAGGAAGATTGTGATATGGAGCGGTCAGCACAATAGGTGCCAGACCCCTGTTCCGTATAAAGCCAGCCCTCATTGACCAAATCATTAATGGCTTTTCGGACGGTGTGGCGGCTGACCTCAAATCGAATGGTCAGCTCTGACTCAGAGGGGATTTTTTGATTAGGCACGTATTTCTCTTCTAAAATAGCTTGTTTAATTTTCTCTTTAACTTGCTCGTATTTTTTCATCCAAAGTTACACCCTCCTGTCTATCTCTCCCTTTAATATAGCATAGTTGTTAGTACATGTTGTCAAATTATATCAATAAAAAGGAAAATTCGGACGTATTTTATCATAGTATTGGCGATATTCCTAATGATTCTATATTATCTTGTCATATCTCTTTGTAGCATTCACTAGTCGAATATAAAGTGATGAAGCCATTAAGGAGTAGGTCTATTGTTTTTAAATGTCAGGCTCTGATAATCTTAATCCTATTGATTTACGTTGCAGGTGATTGTGCCTCTAGGTGCGAGCGGGAACCCTCCTTGAGTGCTTTGGTGCATGCCAGTCCACTAATCTAAGCCAGAATTCAAACGGCTGAAAGGTTGACGAGCGGCATTCTATATAGCAACATTCATTTTTACAGAGCCACATGATAAAAAGCCACATCCATTTGGAAGCAGCCTGCTCGTATTTTTCATGGTAAGTTCCTTCTGTTCAAAAAGCAAAATCCTTATTCAAATCCTCTACCTCTGTCAAAATAAACTCCTTAGATATTTGTAATTTTTCTTTTGTCTTCGTTAATTCTAATTCATCTATAGGTCCTGTAACATTCCCATTCTCAAGTTGGATAATCCAATAATGGTCATTCTGTTCGTCTGGTATTTCATCACCGTTCTGGCTTTTAGGATTATGAATCAAAGGGACTTGTTTAGCGATAATAAAGTTATCATCCCACCCTACCTCCGTAACCTTAGCGGGTATTATCGGGGAATCCCAATTGCCCTGACTAATTTTAGCAGCAATCGTTACTTGATGCCCTGAGGTTCTAATAACGGAATAGTTACTTGGCAAATCAATTTCATAATCAGATGCTCCCGGACATCCAGTTAGGAATAGGCTGCTTATCATGACTGTAAATAATAAAATTCTGAATCTTATTCTAGACATACATCCTCCAATACCATACATATTATACCAAATATCCTTGTAGAGAGAATCTAACAGATATCTGCATAACAAAAAA
>NZ_JBJEFJ010000101.1:0-10974 GCF_051873915.1 Pradoshia sp. | reverse complement strand
ATAAAGACCCGAAGGATTAGACGATAGATTCATTCCTTTATCGTCTAATCCTTCGGGTTTATCATTGGCTGAAATACTTATGTCCCAGCCTCTTAACAATAATCTTATCTATTCATATATACCCCTTGATTTCCCCCATACCTCTTTGCTCTGCAGCCAGAGCAAGGAATATCCAGTCCCCCAACTAAATATCCCAAAGCATTTCAAGCTGTGCATTCCCCCTTAATGAATACACATGACTAAACTCAGTTATTCATCTCAGCATATTCCTTCTCTTCCATCAGCATGGTTCCCTTTGTTTGATAGTTTGTGTGCCAAGAGAAAGCCTTTTCAAGAATATGCGGAGTTTGTCCACCGCGTGTTAATGCTTCTGTATAGTAATCCCATAGCTGCTTTCGGTACATTGGATGTGCGCAGTTCTCAATGATGACGCCGACACGCTCTCTTGGCGCCAATCCTCTAAGGTCAGCATATCCTTGCTCAGTGACGACAACATCCACATCATGCTCAGTGTGATCAATATGGGACACGAATGGAACAATGCTTGAGATTTTGCCATCCTTGGCAATTGATTTCGTTACAAAGATTCCATAACGGGCATTTCGTGCAAAGTCACCTGAGCCGCCGATGCCGTTCATCATATTTGTTCCGCATACATGCGTGGAGTTTACATTCCCGTAAATGTCCATTTCAAGGGCCGTGTTAATAGAAATCAAGCCCATACGACGGATGATTTCAGGATGATTAGAAATTTCCTGCGGACGCAAGACAAGTTTGTCAACGTAGTTCTCAAAGTTTACAAGCAGATTATCCATTGCCTTTTCGGACAGGGTAATCGAGCATCCTGATGCGAATTTGATTTTCCCCGCATCCATCAAGTCAAATACAGCATCTTGAAGAACTTCCGAATACACCTCAAGGTCATTGAACTCGGAATGAAGGAATCCATGGAAAACAGCATTTGCAACGGTTCCGATACCGGATTGCAGAGGTGCCAGCTGTTTTGTTAAACGACCAGCCTTAATTTCCGCACGAAGGAAATTAAGCAGGTGATTGGCCATGATAACCGTTTCTTCATCAGGCGGAACAATAGTGGAAGCAGAGTCCAGCTTATTTGAGAAAACAATCCCCTTCACTTTGTCCAAATCAACCTTAATCCCAATCTCCCCGATACGGTCATCTGGTCGTTCAAGCGGAATTGGCTTCCTGCTTCCTTGCTCGCCTGGGTCATAAATATCGTGAATGCCCTCCAGCCATTCCGGCTGTGCCGTATTGATTTCAATAATGATTGCTTTTGCTTTTTCGGCAAATATTTGAGAGTTTCCAACAGAGGTACTTGGAATGATGTACCCTTCCTCTGTAATAGAAACCGCTTCCAAAATAGCGTAATCAATAGCCGGCAGAACATCTGCCCGAACCCATTCACATGTCTGAGATAAGTGCTGATCAATGAAATGCATATTGCCTTGGTTAATTTGTTTACGCATAATGGGCTCTGCTTGGAATGGAAGCCTCTTGTTGATGATTCCTGCTTCAGAGAAATACTTGTCTACATCAGGACCCATGGAAGCACCCGTATAGATATTGACTTTAAAGCTTTCCGTTTCTGCTCTCTTCACTAAGGCTTGAGGAATGGCCTTCACATCGCCCGCTCGAGTAAACCCGCTTAATCCCAATGTCATCCCGTCACTAATCCATGTGGCCGCCTCTTCCGGTTCAACGATTCGGTTACGTAACTCATGGTTTCGAATACGATTTAAATTGAGCTGCATCTCATCACTCTTTCATCGTTTTTTTGATAAGTGTACCTCATATTTTTCACAGGATAGACACATCTCGATAGGTTACCCGATTTTTTCGACGAACCAGTATTTTCCACGGTTAAGCCAGCATTTACTAGAATCCTAGCATTCTTCTAAAATAACTTGAATAGGATTGACTAACCGGTATAAGCTGTCCATTCTTCATGGATAGAACAAAGGTGGAATGCGTATCAAGATAGATTTCCTTGATTTGCTTCACATTAACAATATAGGAGCGATGGCAACGGATGAAGCTATCCTTCGGTAACGTAAATTCAAATTCTTGCAGGGTATTCTTATTCGTGCCGGTATGCGTACTTGAGGTGACATATGTTCTCCGATTCTTCGATTCTATATAATAAATATCTTCATAGGTGACCGGTACCCAGCCATCCTGGGTTTTCAAGGTAACGACTGATCTCGCCTCTGTTAGTGCTGGATATATGGCTGTGATACAGCCGGCAATCTCTCCATCCTCATGAAAAGGAACCGCTATCCCGTGATATGGAACCCCTAGGACATCCCGACTAATAAATTCTGATGCCTTCTCTCCCGTATGAAGTGCCTTATACGTAATTGTCCCTTCCTTTACAGGATCGCCAGGGGCAATCTTTAAATTGATTCGTTTGCTTGACCGATAGAAAATATATTCCTTCGTATTGGTTACTGCAAATGAAATTTCCTCTGAAAAGAGCTCCCCTATCACGTCAAACAATGAATATGTCGTAAGTTTTTCCATGCGAACCCCCGCCTTGTCTTTGCTGTAATTAACTCTATTGTATAATTTTCCACCTATAGTTTCTAACAGGAACACTTCTTACCTTTCAATATGTATAGCTGATTGAGGAAAAGTAAAGGCTAATAAGCAATGACAAGAGATTATTTACAAAAGCGATTGAATTGTAAAGTTAATGTTAAGATTCTTCGGGACATATTTACTATTTATTTGTTCTACTCGATAATAAAGGAAGTTATTTCAATATAATTTTCAGGAGGAATATGGTGGATATCAATATTCAAGAGATCATCTTTCAATTCCTAGGCGGATTGGGTATCTTCCTTTTCGGAATCAAATTTATGGGAGATGGCCTTCAAAAGTCTGCCGGGGACAGGCTTAGAGATTTATTAGATAAATATACGACAAACCCCATTATGGGGATTCTGACAGGTATTTTGGTTACCGTCCTCATCCAAAGCAGCTCCGGAACAACCGTCATAACCGTTGGTCTCGTCAGTGCCGGATTTATGACCCTTAGACAGGCAATCGGCGTTATCATGGGGGCAAATATTGGGACAACCATTACGGCATTCATCATCGGGATTGATGTCGGCGAATATGCATTGCCCATTATCTTCGTCGGTGCAATTATGCTATTCTTCTTTAAAAATCAACGAATTCACAATATAGGACAAGTTGTTTTCGGCTTTGGCTTCCTATTCTTCGGTTTAGAGCTCATGAGCAGCGGAATGAAGCCGCTTCGCTCCTTCGAGTGGTTCCTTGATTTGACCGTCAGCTTGAGTGAACACTCCATACTTGGCGTATTAGTGGGAACCATCTTCACTTTAATTGTTCAAAGCTCCAGCGCAACAATCGGAATCCTGCAAGGTCTGTTTGGAGAAGGTCTGATTGACTTAAACGGCGCCCTTCCCGTATTATTCGGAGATAATATCGGAACAACCATTACAGCGATTCTTGCCTCCATCGGTGCATCCATTACCGCAAGAAGAGCGGCATGCGTTCATGTATTATTCAATATTCTCGGCGCAACGATCTTCCTTATCTTGCTCGTACCATTTACGGCACTCATCAACTGGTTCCAGGGCACTTTAGGCTTGAACCCTGAGATGACAATCGCTTTTGCACACGGGACGTTTAACGTGACAAATACGTTGATTATGATTCCGTTCATTGGTGCATACGCATGGATCGTTACGAAAATCATTCCAGGTGAAGACGAGATTATCGAATACAAACCAAAACATTTGGACCCAATTCTGATTGACCAAGCACCTGCCTTTGCATTAGCCCAAGCAAGACAAGAGACGATGCGCATGGGTAGATTCGCAGTCAAAGGATTGAAGGAAACGAAGAACTACCTTCTTAGTCAGGATGCCGCCTCTTTAAATAAAGGCTATCAAATTGAGGAAGCCCTAAATAATCTTGATCAAAAGATTACAGAATATCTCGTGAAAATTTCAACAAATGAACTCTCACAGCAAGCATCTGATGAGCATAGCATTCTTATGCATATGGTTAATGATATTGAACGAATCGGCGATCACTTCGATAATATTCTCGAGCTGACCGAATATCAAATCAATCATAAAATCACCATCACAGGTGAGGCAATGCAGCATCTAGATGAGATGTTCACCGTCGCTATCCAAGCCGCAACCTGCGCTATGGAAGCCTTTGAGAAAATGGATAAAGAACTGGCCCATAAGGTCGTCGATCACGAGCGTAAATTAGACAAAATGGAACGTCAATTACGTAAACAACATATCCTCCGCCTTAACAACGGTGTCTGCACACCGCAAGCTGGATTGTTGTTCGTTGACATCCTCAGCAATCTTGAGCGTATCGGAGATCACTCTAAAAATATTGCCGAAACATTAATCGGCGAACAGTATTAATGATATCCCCCTATCTCGATTGAGATAGGGGCATTTTTTTGAAAGGAATTAGCCGGTATCCTAATATTCTCTATCTCTCGTGTATGGAACATTATGATTCGCTCATACATCCATATCGCCCATACCTCATGTTTTTAGTCTTGAGCTTCCTCGCACTCACCATAAGAATTTCACCCATAAATTCTGCCCCCACTCTTAAATCTATCGTTTTCTCCCTTAACTGGTCCTCTTTCTCCTATATAAAACCAAATAATCGATCACCTTCATTTCATAAGGAAGGTCCATCAGCCGGAAGACCAAAACAGACAAGTTAAAACACTTTTTTATACGCAGTCTTACTTTATTTTCATCAAAATGAAGCAAAATCCTCCCTATACATATCCATTTGATTTTGCTAGGTTCTTAGAGTGATAGGTACATACTTTCCTGCCAAGCATCATTCCTCCCATGTTTTCACAATAACAATAAGCTTGTTCACTTAATTACTGCTCTATGAAGATTTTGTAAATGGAACGTTAATACATAAAGGCAGCGTATTATCACATTTCGGATTTTTGTTTCACTAAAGTAAATGAATTATTAAATAATTGTAAAGATTCCCTGGAATACCTTTACTTTAAATACTTTCTACATAATAATTTGGAGGATTGAGTGTAAAATTTATACCTAGGAGGAAAATTGTGGAGATAAATATTCAAGAGATGATATTTCAATTCATCGGCGGATTAGGGGTCTTCCTATTCGGCATTAAGTTTATGGGTGACGGTCTGCAAAAGTCTGCCGGAGATCGTTTGCGCGATTTGCTAGATAAATATACGACAAACCCATTAATGGGAGTTTTGACAGGGGTCTTGGTGACAATCTTGATTCAGAGCAGCTCCGGAACCACTGTTATTACAGTCGGGTTGGTCAGTGCCGGGTTTATGACCCTTCGCCAGGCAATCGGGGTAATCATGGGAGCCAATATCGGAACAACCGTTACGGCCTTCATCATTGGGATCGATGTTGGTGAATATGCTCTCCCTATCATCTTTGTTGGTGCCATTCTGTTATTCTTCTTTAAGAATCAGAAGGTTCATAATATCGGGCAAGTCATTTTCGGCTTTGGTTTCTTATTCTATGGCCTTGAATTAATGAGCAGCGGGATGAAGCCATTGCGCTCGTTTGAATGGTTCCTTGATTTGACGGTCAATCTGAGTGAGAACTCCATTCTTGGTTTGATTGTCGGAACGGTCTTTACGTTGATTGTTCAGAGCTCCAGTGCCACAATTGGAATTCTGCAAGGACTATTCGGGGAAGGGCTTATTGACCTAAACGGCGCCCTGCCTGTCTTATTTGGAGATAATATCGGTACGACCATTACAGCTGTGCTCGCCTCTATCGGGGCTTCTGTCACGGCGAAAAGAGCTGCAAGTGTTCATGTTCTCTTCAACTTAATTGGTGCTGCTATCTTCATGATACTCCTTGTTCCTTATACTGCCTTGATTTCTTGGTTCCAAACGACCCTCGGATTGAACCCTGAGATGACAATTGCCTTCGCTCACGGTGCCTTCAACGTGACGAACACAATCATCATGTTCCCGTTCATCGGAGTTTATGCATGGCTTGTGACAAAGCTAATTCCTGGTGAGGATGCTGCTATTGAATTCAAGCCCAAGCATTTGGATCCTATCCTGATGGATAAAGCACCAGCCATTGCGCTTGGACAGGCAAAGCAGGAAATTCTGCGCATGGGCGGATTCGCTGTAAACGGCTTGGAGGAATCCAAGAATTACTTAATGACGAAAGATAAAACTTCACTCAATAGAGCTACACAGCTTGAGGAAGCCCTTAATAATCTTGACCATCGAATTACGGATTATCTCGTGAAAGTATCAGCAAGCTCTTTATCCCAGCATGAATCAGATGAGCATAGCATTCTAATGCATACGATTAATGACTTTGAGCGAATTGGGGATCATTTCGAGAATATCCTCGAGCTTGTCGAATACCAGCTTAGCAACAAGGTTTCTATTACAGAGGAAGCCATGTCTGATTTAGATGAAATGTTCAATATCGCCATCCGAGCGGCAAAAGAAGCACTCGATGCTTTTGAGCATATGGACAAAGAGGCTGCCTACAAGGTTGTCGAGCATGAACGCACCTTGGACAAAATGGAACGCAAACTGCGCAAGCAACATGTTCTTCGCTTGAATAGCGGAGCATGCAGCCCTCAAGCAGGATTAGTGTTCGTTGATATCCTAAGCAATCTTGAGCGAGTTGGCGACCATGCCAAGAATATTGCCGAGACCCTGATTGGCGAGCAGGAGTAAGCATAATAATCCCCCCTTCATTTCATGAAGGGGGGATTATTTTTACCCTTTCAAAAACTCCTCGATAATGGCATTAAACGCTTTATCATACTCCCAAAACATCAAATGCCCGCCAAGAACCTCCACCTTCACGTCTGGTGAAATATGTGCAAGCGTTCCTTTTGCTGCGTCCTGCCAGTGCTCGGCAACAATAGCTAAGGTTGGCACAGCCTCACTCACTTGTCTTGCTTCCTTGCGGTAATCTGAGAACATGCCCGCTGCAAAGAGATTAGCGGCAATATAATAAGGAGTATTCAAGGATTGTTCAATCAGCCACTGCAGCTCATCCTCGTTTAAATCGCGCTGTACCATGACGTTTCTTGCATAATTCTCCACAAATGCTCTCTGCCCCTTTGAATTACATAAATAATTCGTGTATGCTGCGGCGATATCATCTAAGCTTCCTTCTGTCCAATCTCCTTCATTAACCGAGAGGGCCTTTGGCGACATATCGACCAATATACACGACTTGATGGAGTCCACACCAAATTGCCTGACGTATTCCCAAATCGTCAAACAGCCAAATGACCAACCGATAAGCGTGGGTTCATGAACCTCCAACGCTTGAAGTACTGTCTGCAGATCTTTTGCATGGGTGATGTATTCATTCCCCTCTGCTGTAACTGTCGATCGTCCATGACTGCGCGGGTCGATGGCAATCACCCGATGTGTCTTGGCAAAATGCCCTATTTGCTTTTCAAATACCTCCAGGGTAAAGGTCCAGCCGGGAATAAACACCAATGGCTCCCCTTGTCCGATATCCCGCACATATAATTCCGCTCCACCAGAGAGCTCCACATACTTCCCACCTTTTGTCATCCTTATCGCCTCCCTCTTCCTATCCTTATTCAAGATGCATCATTCGATTCCTTGCAATATTTCATGTATGCTTATGGTGAACATTCATTTCACTTGAAGGGAGCGATTAAGCACCATGAAAACAATGATTGTTTATGCTTCAAAAAGCGGCACCACCAAGACCTGTGCTGAGATGCTCGCGCACGAGATTGACGGGGTTACAACCCTCATTGATATTGTCAGCCAAGAGCCTGATCTCAGTGATTATGACACTATTCTTATTGGCGGCCCGATTCGATACGGCAGGCTTCACAGCGCGGTAAAGGAATTTATGCAAAACCATAAGAGCGAACTGCTCGACAAGGAAATTGGTTTATTCATTTGCTGTGGCAATGAACAGCAGGCAGAGCAGCATTTCACCGATAACTTTCCGCCAGAGCTTCTAGCCCATGCACTTGCACATGAATCCTTTGGAGGGGAGATTCGCCTGGATGCACTCAGCTTCATTGAGCGGCTTGTTGGGAAGATGGCTATGAAGAGCCTCGCAGACGGAGAGACCGTCAGCATTCATAAAGATAAGATTGAGCATTTTGCACATGCGGTAATGAGTTAAGATGATAAATAATTCCTAAGCCCCATATTATCGGGGCTTTTTTCGTGCCTATCGGGAAGCTGGAACAGCTTCTATCTGCTTCTTTACAAGCTTCGCTAATGCGATGATCGTATCATAGGAGTCATTCGGGAATTCAACCTGGGCAAACTCTGCTCCAAGCTCCGCACATACCTCCTGACATTCAGTACCCACCTCGAAGTATGATTCAATATCCGTTGACAAGGAGAGCAGCTCACAGGTTACAAAGCCTTTCCTGCCTTCTTGAACAAGCTCCTTGATAACCCCTGCTCCCTGAGCATTGGCATAAGGGCCATTCTCACATTAAGAGAATGGCCCTTATTTAATAAATGGCTTTATTCGCTTGTGCATACTCCTCGAATAACTCCATGCATTGGGTACGGTCCAGCTCCTCAAGGTCAAGAATGGATGAATCCTCGAAACCATCCTGAATGAAACGATAAATAAAATCATCCCTGAATCCTATCGCCTCTGCGTCCTTCGGTGTGCAGCCATAGTACACTTTTTGAATATTAGCCCATATAATGGCCGATAGACACATCGGACATGGAAAACCTGTAGCATACAGTACACAGCCTGATAGGTCATGCGTTCCGAGCACCTCACCGGCCTTGCGGATCGCATTGACCTCCGCATGCGCGGTCGGATCATGATCCTTCAGCACGGTATTGGATGCAACCGCAATGACCGTCCCGTTCTTATCAATAATGGAAGCTCCAAAAGGTCCCCCATCATTTTGGTTCATCGTTCTTCTTGCTTCTGCTATCCCGCGTTTCATCGCATCATTCATCATTTCAACACCTCTTTTGTCTCAAGCACTCTCTTAGTCTATTCATTCAAATGCTCCTCTTATTCTTTACCCCGCACTAATAAACATCAAATGCTTTAGTAAAATCATATGCTTTAATAACGCTCCTTGTCAGTCTGTTTGTTAGATAAGCTTCCAAATGATTTTTCGACATTTCCCAGTCATTTCCGGTTAAAATAATTGACCAATTTATCGCATTCATGTTAGACTTCCATTATTCTATAAAAATAAATGGGAATCATTTTCCCATGAAAACTGGATACTAGTAAGCGTTGAATGCCGTGGATCAAACTATGGCAGGAGCAGCTTCTGGAGAGACTGTACAGCAAATGTGCAGCGCCGAAGGATTCATAATCTCAGGCAAAAGGACAGGAGAGTAGCAAGTATTGCATTGTTATTTTTCTAAAATGCCCTTTAGAGATTGGATTCTGTTCCAATCTCTTTTTTATTTTCTCGAGGAACTTTATCCGGTTCATCTAGACATACAAGCGGAGGCGAAGAAACATGGGGCAACAAGAGTTAAAACGAGATTTAAAGAACCGGCACGTTCAATTAATCGCCATTGGCGGAACAATTGGAACCGGGTTATTTTTGGGGGCAGGTAAATCAATTGCCCTGGCAGGTCCATCTATCATCTTTTCCTATCTTCTGATTGGGATTGCGTTATTCTTTGTGATGAGGGCTTTAGGGGAATTGCTATTATCGAATACCGGGTATACCTCCTTCACGGAATTCGCCACGGAATATATCGGACCGTGGGCTGGATATGTGACAGGCTGGACCTATTGGTTTTGCTGGATCATGACCGCGATGGCGGACATCATTGCCGTCGGAGTCTACATGCAGTATTGGTTTGACATTCCGCAATGGATACCGGCATTTGCGTGCTTAATTATTCTCGTAGCATTGAATTTATTATCCGTTAAGCTGTTTGGCGAGCTTGAGTTCTGGTTTGCCATTATTAAGGTCATCACGATTATTGCTTTGATTGCGGTCGGAATTGTATTATTGGTCATTGGCTTTCAAACAAATACGGGAACGGTTTCCCTATCAAATATATGGAGTCACGGCGGCATGTTCCCGAATGGGGTACAAGGCTTCCTGCTCTCCTTCCAGCTTGTCGTCTTTTCTTTCGTCGGCATGGAGCTTGTCGGTGTATCAGCAGCCGAAACAGCTGATCCTAAAAAGAACATTCCCTCGGCAATTAATAAGATTCCGGTACGAATTCTATTATTCTATGTCGGAGCGATTATCGTTATACTAACGATCAATCCATGGACAATGCTGAACGGAGACAGCAGTCCATTCGTCGGTGTATTTACGCTTATTGGCATCCCAGTGGCAGCCGGCATAATCAATTTCGTCGTCATGACATCTGCTGCATCAGCCTGCAACAGTGGTCTCTTCTCCACGAGCCGCATTCTTCACTCCTTAAGTAAGGATGGCTCTGCTCCGGCGAAAATCGGGAAATTGAATAAGAATGCCGTGCCAAGCAATGCGCTATTCCTTTCTGCCGTTGTTGTATCAATTGGGGCCCTTCTCAGCAAGGTCATTCCTGAACAGGCATTTACGATTGTGACGACCATAAGCGCAATCTGTTTCATCTGGGTATGGAGCATTATCCTGATTGCCCATATCCGTTATAAGAAAACACGGCCAGAACTTGCTGCTAAATCGACGTTCAAGGCACCATTCGCCCCATTCATCAACTATGCCGTTTTAGCGTTATTCGCACTCGTACTAATTGTCATGCTGTTTGCTGAGGCAACGAGACTCGCACTCTTACTGACACCAATTTGGTTCATCGCTTTAGTATTTCTTTATAATCGGCAGCGAAGTAAGATTGAAGTAGTAGAAAATAAGTGTTAACCATAGGAACCCGCCTAGAGAGGCGGGTTCTTTTTTACACCCACGCTTGGTCAATTTTAATTAATGGAATATTTTGCGGTT
>NZ_JBJEFJ010000100.1:9695-46857 GCF_051873915.1 Pradoshia sp. | reverse complement strand
CCCCGATCAACCCGCCAAAAAAAAACGGTCCAAGCCCACCAATTAAGTGGACTTAGACCGTTTCAACCGAGACGGTGATCCCGTCAGATTGCTGGATTAGAGAATACCTTCCAGCAAAATGACGCGGGATGGCGCTGCATCAATGCCGACTAATTTCAAAGGTGCGGCTACCATGAAGTATTCGCCTGCTGGTACATCTTTTAGGCGAAGGCCTTCAATAACAATAATGTCGTTGGCAAATAATGTTCTGTGAGTTGGATGTCCTGGCTGAGCGCGTTCAACGCCAAGACCATCGATGCCAACACCTTCAATGCCGATTTCGGATACATATTTTGCTCCGCTTTCGCCAAGGGCGATAAAGTCAAAATTGAATTCTTCGTCAAAGGAGTTTTTGGTTTTAAATAGAAGGAAGTCGTCTTTTTCGATTCCGTGTCCTTCTAGATCTTCTTTTTCAATTAGTCCTTCTACTTCTGTTAGGTCAATGACTTTACATTTTCTGACTAATCTTTCCAGGCCGATTGTTTCAATAGTGTCGCCGTCATTAATCATGTGAAGAGGGGCATCTGTGTGTGTGCCGACATGGGCGTCAAGTGTGATGCGGGACTCTGTTACATGGCCGTTTGTGACTGTATTGAAGGAAGGCTGTTTGTCTTCGATGTTTTTATATACAGGCATTCCTTTGTAAATTGGCATAGATACGTCGTAAATTTTCACTGTCAAAACTCCTTCATGCAATTTATTTGTCTGTTTCTTCAACGACCGGCCACCAGTGGAAGCCGTCTTTTGCGAGCAATTCATCGGCACTTAGTGGACCCATTGAACCGGATGGATAGTTAGGGAAGCAGGCAGCTGGTTCCCTTTCCCAAGCACGGGAGATGACGTCCGTGTATTTCCAGGATAGGGCAACCTCATCCCAATGGGAGAAGTTTGTTGCGTCTCCGCGCATAGCGTCAAAGAGCAGGCGCTCATAGGCTTCCGGCGTATTGAATCTATCATACTTGGAAGTTAGGAAATTCAATTGAACAGGTGTTTTCCCGCCTTTTTTCGCATTCAGATGAAGGGTGATGCCTTCTTCCGGCTGGATGTTAATGACGAGCAGGTTCGGGTTTAATTTCTCTTCGGTACGGTAGAACAGGTTCATTGGGACATCCTTGAATTGTACGACGATTTGGGTGGATTTTTCTCCAAGTCGTTTTCCTGTACGGATGTAGAATGGAACACCAGCCCAGCGGAAGTTATCAAATAATAGTTTTCCGGCAACAAATGTTTCTGTGTTGGAGTTATCTGCAACCATGTTTTCTTCCCTGTAGCTTGGTACAAGCTTGCCGTCCATTTCGCCTGCTCCATATTGACCGCGGACGAAATAATCATCCACTTCGTCATCTTTAATCGGTTTGAGTGCACGCAGCACTTTTACCTTTTCGCTTCTGATTTCATCAGTTGAAAGCTTAATTGGCGGTTCCATTGCGAGCAGGGATACGATTTGCATGATATGGTTTTGAACCATGTCGCGCAAAGCGCCGCTGTTTTCATAATATCTTCCGCGGTCCTCGACGCCGAGGGTTTCCGTAGAGGTGATTTGGATATTGGCTATGTAATGATTATTCCATAGCGGTTCAAAGAAGGCATTCGCGAAACGGATGACTTCGATGTTTTGGACCATTTCTTTTCCGAGATAATGGTCAATCCGGTAGATTTCGTCTTCTGCAAAGGATTTGCGCAATTGGTCATTCAATTCCTTAGCGGATTCAAAATCATGTCCGAATGGTTTTTCAATGACTAGGCGTTTATAGCCGGATGTTTCAGTCAGACCGTCCTCTTTCAGGCGGGTAGCTATGGAACCGAAATATTCTGGTGCCATGGCCAGGTAGAATAGGCGGTTTCCTTTTAAGTTATATTGAGTATCAAGAGTGTCAGCTAATTTTTTTAAATCATTGAATGATGCATCTTTTTGGCTGACATCTAGGGATTGGTAATAAAAAAGCTTGGTAAATTCTTGTTTTTCTTCCGCAGGGCCATGTTCATTCATGATGGAATCGGAGATGTGCTGCTTAAGGCGTTCCGTTGTCCATTCACGTCTTCCGATGCCGATACAAGCAAAGTTCTCTGAGAGTCTTCCTTTTGTATAGAGGCGATAAAGTGATGGGAATAATTTACGCTGAGCTAAATCACCAGTTGCCCCAAAGATCATAAGCAATCCCGATTGTTTAGTAATAGTGGGCATATTCAGAACCTCTCTTTGTTTTCCTTATTTACGATATACTATTTTATATCTTGCTAAAATGATTAGCAATGAAATTGGTTTAGTGTAAATACTCTTTTTTAGTTTACATCGTATGTGAGTGAATGCAAAATATTTTCTATTTATATTATACAGGAAAAATAAGTTATGGAAGACTCAGCAATGGCTGAAAAATAAGCCGGAATGCGGTAAAATGAGTATATTGAATGTAGTTGGAGGAATGGGAGCTTGGAATTTGTATTTCTAGGAACAGGAGCGGGCATACCCGCTAAGCAGCGCAATGTCTCATCAATCGTTTTGCAGATGAATGAAGAGAGAGCCGCTAGCTGGATGTTTGATTGCGGGGAAGCGACCCAGCATCAAATATTGAAGACATCCGTAAAGACAAGGAAAATAGAGAAGATTTTTATTACCCATTTGCATGGGGACCATATATATGGCTTGCCGGGACTGCTTGGGAGCCGGTCATTCCAGGGCGGTACAGAACCACTGACAGTGTATGGGCCTGCCGGTATCAAGGAATATATTGAAACATCTCTGCGCCTTAGCCAGACCCACTTGAAGTATTCGCTTTCCTATGTAGAGATTGGGGAGGAGTCCGTCCTTTTTGAGGATGAGGCTTTTCGCGTTGAAGCTCTACCGCTTGATCATGCGGTGCTGAGCTATGGGTACCGGATTACGGAAAAGGACAAGCCTGGTGAGCTCAATGCTGCTTTGTTAATGGAAGAAAATATCCCGCCAGGTCCCTTATATAGCCGTATTAAAAAGAAAGAAATGGTTGAGTTACCTGACGGACGAGTCATTAATGGTGCTGATTATGTAGGACCGCCAAAAGAGGGCCGAATTATTACGATACTTGGAGATACAAGACCATGTGAAAATACACTGCGCTTAGCAGAGGGGGCAGACTGCCTTGTGCATGAGGCGACCTTCAAGAAAGGGCAAGAGGAGATGGCGAGGGATTATTTCCATTCGACCACTGTCCAGGCAGCGGAATGCGCGAAGGAAGCTGGAGCGAAAAGGCTCATCTTAACGCATATCAGCTCCCGTTTTACGGAAGATGATGCGGTTGAACTTCAGGCTGAGGCGAGAGCGGTTTTTCCGGAGACGGAAATCGCCCATGATCTTGCTCTCATTAAGATATGAGAAAAGAGCTGGGACATACCTAAATTTGCTGTGTGCAAAGCCGAATGGTGTATGGAATTTTAAAAAGCTGAACTATTATTACTCATGCTTAAATAGCATTTAATAATAGTTCGGCTTTTTTAGTTGCTGTTTCCTTTTGTCCCAGCCTCTTTCTTCATCTAATTAGGAGTCACTCTGCATATGAGGCTTCTATTCTTTCGCTCATCGATAAAGCGGCTCCTAATCTCATCCGTCGTACAGTTCTTGTCATGGAGTCATAAGGAATCCTTCTCTTGAGGGCCATTCTTGTTTAAAAGACAGTCCGCCTGAACCCAAGCAGGAATCCTGATGAGAGGACGAACAAGGCAGGCAAAGATGACATCTATTTTGGCTGTTTCACTTAAAAGGAGGGAGCAGGAAAAAGCCGGCTAGTACAGTGACCTAAAATGGATAATCGACCTGAAAACCACCTTGCTCTCTCTTTTGGTATTACATGATCTCACTTCATTAAATGATACGGCACAATGGTTATGATCAAGTTCTTACGATATAGCAGGTTTGCCCTGATCATAAAGCTGGATTGATTATGCAGGAAGTTATGCCAGCCTTTTTTTGGGATGAACTGCGGGAATATGACCGTTACTTGGAAATTGGCCTCCCTGGCTTTTTTCTCGACAATATTGATAAATTTATTCAGCGGCTGGATGATACTCCGATATGGTGAATATAAGGTAACAAGCTTCACATCTGGCTGCCAGGACTCCCATTTCTTTTCGAATGCCTTGATATCCTCCTTCTCAAATGCCACATAAACGGCTATCAGCCGATCTGGGGAGAGGGAGCGGGCATATTTCAAGGAATTATCCACCACACGTGTGATGCCGGATACCGGGACAATGATGACATTCCCATCCGGCGGCAATGCCTCGGTTTCCTTCGTGATTTTGAGCTGTTCACCGACTGCGATATAATGCTTGCGGATTTGGTGGAACACCCAAATGACAATCGGAAGGAAGATAAGCACTGGCCAAACCTGCTGGAATTTGGTCAAGAAGAACATCATCATGACAATGAAACAAATGATGGCACCGGCTGTATTGATTGCTAACTTCGAACGCCAGCCCCCTGGTTTCTCCTTCAGCCATTTTCTCATCATCCCGGCCTGGGCAAGGGTGAAGGGAATGAATACTCCGACAGCATAAAGCGGGATGAGATGCTCGGTGTGAACTTGAAAAGCAATAATCAAGATACTTGCTGTTACGCCTAGAAAGATGATCCCGTTTGAATACCCGAGTCGGTCGCCTCGCATCCGAAACATCCTTGGCAGGAATTGATCATTCGTTAAGTTAACCGCCAGCAACGGGAAGGCTGAGTAGCCTGTATTAGCCGCAAGTACAAGAATGAGGGCGGTTGTTCCTTGAATGAAGTAGTAAAAACCTCCTCTTGCGAATATTTCCGCGGCTACCTGAGAGACAACGGTCTCCTTCAATGCGGGAGCTGCTCCGTAATAATAACTAATGAAGACAATTCCTGAGAAAAGGAGTGCCAATAAGATTCCCATATAGGACAAGGTCTTTGCGGCATTCACCGGCTCCGGATGCTTGAAGTTCGGAATCGCATTCGAGATGGCCTCAACCCCTGTTAATGCAGAGCTTCCGGAAGCAAACGCCCTGAGCAGCAGAAAGAGCGTGATCCCTGTCACAGGTGCTCCCATTGGCGAATGAGCGGCAGGGGATACATCACCTGCTGCGATATGATATAGGCCCGCGGCAATCATGATAAATACAGCGAAAATAAATAAGTACACGGGATAGGCCAGAATAGAGGCTGACTCATTTAATCCCCGCAAATTCAGCACTGTTAACAAAAACACAAGTCCGACGGCTAAATAGACCCTGTAATCATAGAGTGCAGGAATAGCAGATGTAATCGCATCTGTTCCTGCTGATACACTGACAGCTACGGTCAAAATATAATCAATGAACAACGAACCGCCGGCAATCAGACCGGGATTCATCCCTAGGTTTTCCTTTGATACCATATAGGCGCCGCCGCCATGCGGATAGGCATATATAATTTGCCGGTATGAAAGGATGATGATAGCAAGCAGGATGACCACTCCAGCCGCAATCGGGATTGAATACCAGAACGCCGCCATTCCGATGGTCATTAAGACAATCAGGATTTGCTCTGGTCCGTATGCCACAGATGAGAGAGCATCCGATGATAGGATGGCCAGTGCCTTGGTTTTATTCAATCTTTGTTCAGATAATTGAGTTGATTTTAATGGTTTACCGATCAGTCTTCTTTTCAGCGAATAATAAAACATATTCATCACCTTGCCTGTTTAGTTTCGTGAATAAACAGACATTTTCTTCGAAAGGAATAAACCTTTGGAATAAAAAATGCCTGCAAGTCCAATGAGAAATAGACTTGCAGACACCTAGGATGTTAGTCTTGGCATCACAAGTTCCACCTTCCTTCTCAAATAACGCTTACGAGGTTAGCTGACGGATTCGGGCCATGAGTAGCCCTACCTTTTAATAAGGATTCACCCCAAGAAACATTTGGGTCCCCCGCACCATACGGTCTCAGCGATTTAGAAAATCTGAAACTGAAAATTATCATACTCCCATAAATGAAGAAAGTAAATGGGGTAAATGGCAAAAACTGAAAATAAATATTTCGACAAAAAACAGGATTGTTCATCGGCGTATGACTAAGGCATAATCAGTAAATAAGAATGCTAATATGTTAAAAAAACATCGTCTCCCTCTTAGCAGGCTTGTGAATCACTCGTGTTCAACTTCAGTCTAGTTTAAGGACGATTCTTTATGTAGCTGATAGAAAGGGAAAGTCAGATAGTTATTGATATTCTAGGAAAATGAAAAACACAAATGATAATAGAATCATTTGTGTTAAAGAGTATGATATAGTCGTTTATTCTTCCTGCGGCTCCCTAATGGCGATGAGTACCCCAATCAGAATCAAGAATGAGCCAACCCAGAAGGTCATACTGATGGTTTCTCCTAAGATTGCCCAGCCCAAAAATGTACCCACTACCGGCTGGAAGAAAAAGAAGATGCCGCCGCTTGAGGCATTGAGCATTTGCAGTCCGCGGTTCCACAAGAGGAAGGCGAGGGAGGTAGATATGATTCCTAGATAAAGGAGTCCGCCCCAAATATTTGGCTGTACCAATTCATTCAGCGAAACCTGCGGGTATCTTACAATAACAAATGGCGTTAAAACGACCACCGCAATGAGAACCGCATAGGTAGTCACGACAATCTGGGAATACCGGGTTGGCAAAAGCTTGATCAATACGGACATCAGGGCCCAAGTCAAGGCTGCGATAATGAGTGATAGTCCCCCGAGTGTGCTGGACATATCAATATCATCAATGCCGACAATGGCAATGACGCCAATGGTGGCCAAGCTGACGGATGACGCTTTTTTGAATGTTAATCGTTCTTTCAGAAGGATACTGGCGAACAGGACCATAAATGCAGGTGTCGTTGATGTGATGATGGCGCCCATTTGCGCAGTGGAAAGCATAGTCCCGGTTTCTTGCGTGAGGATGGAGAGAACATAGCCGATCAGAGAAATCGTAATGACGAGAAGAATATGTTTCTGTTTCATCTGCCACTTTTGTTTGCTCGCTAATCCAATGATAATGAGTGTGACAAGTGCGATGACATAACGCATCCAAACCAGCTCTAATGGTGGAATAACCTCTACGATATGTTTGACGACAACATACATGCCGCCCCATATACTTGAAGCTGCTGTTAAATATAATGAACCAATTAATGTTTTTTTCATTGGGTACCCTCCGTATTATTATAGGCTATCATGGCCCTTACGGAGAGAAGCAGCTCTTCTGATTCTCTCCGTTAAGAGCGGGAGAATACGGCTGGAACATCATTTTCGAATAATGGTGCTAGAAACATGTTCGTTCACTCCTTTAGTATCGTCGTTTTATTAATCCTATCAAAATGTTTGTCTGCTAATCAATTTGATTATAAAAAAAAATGGATGGAAACCATAGTCGGTCTCCATCCATTTTTATGGTTACCATCCGAATCGGTATTGAACAGGGGGCGTAATTTCGTAACGGAGTTCCTTGGCAGCATTCTTCGGCCAGTATGGATCGCGCAGAAGTTCGCGCCCAAGGAAGATAAGGTCTGCTCGGTTATTTTGGATGATTTCCTCTGCCTGTATGCCAGTTGTAATCAAGCCGACAGCACCTGTTGCGATATCAGCACCATGCTTGATGGTTTCAGAGAAAGGAACCTGATAGCCTGGATAGCTAGGAACAGGTACAGGAAGAACACCACCTGAGCTGATGTCCACCAAATCAACTCCATCCTCCTTCATCCATTTCGCATATTGGACATAATCCTCTGCTGTATAGCCATCCTTGCTGTAATCATTTGCAGAAATACGGACAAAGAGCGGCCCATCCCATACCGTTTTAACAGCTTCAATAATTTCGTGAAGGAAACGGTATTGGTTCTCTTTGGTGCCGCCGTATTCATCTGTGCGGGTATTGACGGCAGGGCTAAGGAATTCATTGATTAAATAGCCATGAGCGGCATGAATCTCAATGACCTCAAAGCCTGCTTTCTTGGCACGGACAGCTCCCTGCTTAAAGGCTTCGACCGTTTCTTTGATTTCTTCTTTCGTCATGGCCTTTGGTGTTTTATCGCCTTCTTTGAATGGAGCGGCAGAAGGGGCAATGATTTCCCCGTCAACTCCAGCTTTTCTTCCGGCATGTGCAAGCTGAATGCCAGGTACGGTTCCGTATTCTTTCATCATGGATGTCAATGTATGTAGCCCTTCAATCTGGCCATCCTCCCAGATCCCTAAATCCTGGTCGCTGATTCGGCCTTGCGGGGTGACGGATGTGGCTTCGACCACAATCAATCCAACTTGACCGACCGCTCGGCTTGTATAGTGGGCAAGATGCCAGTTTTCGACTTTCCCATCCTTGTTATGGCTTGAGTACATGCACATTGGCGCCATCACAATCCGGTTTTTGAATGTGACATCCTTAATTGTATATGGTTCAAATAATAATGGTTGCTTTGATTTCATCTGAAAATCCCTCCTTGTGCCATCATTATAACAATACCCTATATAGAGATGCGATTAGTTTGTTTCCAGGGAAATGGAAGAAAGAAAAGGCTGGCAAAGCAATAGCTTATGCCAACCCCCTCTTTAAGTGGGTGTGCTACTTAGTAAACAAAAGAAGCACCAACAATTATAAGCAAAATGAACAGAACAACAATGAAAGCGAAGCTTCCCATACCGTGTCCGCCGTAAGACCCTTTACCTTCACTCATATGTGACACCTCCTTAATGGAAGAATAGGAATTAGGGAATTGTAGCTTGTTAACCCCTATTCCTGTATATAGCATATGGAGAAAGAAAGAAATCGTTTGGACAAATATGGAAGCGCGCTGCCTTTATTTCAAGATAAGGTGTTTTAGGTCTAATTTGACAGAATCCCTTGGCTGATTTTTTTTGACAGCTCTTCCCCCATTTCACTGGAACGGTGCGTGGCTTTCTTGATGCATTCAATTAGGGCTTCCTTAACCCCTTTTTCCTCTAATATGCGAATGCCGGCTTCAGTTGTGCCTCCTGGACTTGTGACCTCCTTACGAAGCGTTTGGGGTGTTTTATCAGATGTATGGACCATTTCCGCTGCACCCATCAAGGTTTGGATGATTAGTCTTTGGGCATCCTGGGGCTCGAGGCCAATCTGCTCAGCTGATTGCTGCATTGCTTCGATTAAATAATAAATATAGGCAGGACCGCTTCCTGAAAGACCGGTGACGGCATCCATCTTATCTTCTTCGGTATAAACAGCCATGCCAACAGTCCCGAAGATCTCCTTCGCCAGCTGTTTATCTTTATCTTTCACATATTCATTGCCGCAGAGAGCCGTCGCGGATTTACCGACTGCCGCAGACGTATTGGGCATCGCTCGAATAATCGGCATGTCAATTTCCACGATGGATTTAAGGCTGGCGGTGGATATGCCTGCCGCAACAGAAATCAGCAGCATGTCCTTACGTAAATATTTCTTAACCTGTGAGAGAATAGCCAGGACATCCTTTGGTTTTACGGCAATGATGACAACATCTGACCCGTTTAAGAGGGAGGAGAGGTCCCGAGACGGTGTAACGCCGTATTCTTGTTGAAGTCTTGCCAGCTGTGTGTCATTGCTGCGGTTGCTGATCCAAATATTTTCAGGGTGACTGCCTTCGCGGGCGGCCAATCCTGAGATGAGGGCCTCGGCCATAGACCCAGCCCCAAGAAATGCGATTTTCTTATCCATTCGTATGTCCTCCTTTAAAAACAATAAAAGCCTTTCATCCGTAAAGGACGAAAGGCTATTCTTCCGTGGTACCACCTTCATTTGTGAACCGAAAGAACGCAGGGATGGTTCACAACTCTATGCCTTGTAACGTTAGCGGAACGTTCAGGTTTTCCTGAAAAGCTCAAAAGGGAGGTTCAACAAGGATAGAGGGCGATGGGGCCTTGCAGCCGGGGGTCCCAATCTCTTGCGCCATAAGGCTTGTTTACTTGACCTTTATCATTGCCGATATTGTTTCATTGTACGTTATAGTTATAGGCATTATGCAAAAAACTGCGCGTAATGTCAAGGGCTGGGATATTAAATAATGGTGAATGAGTGAAAAGGATAGAATTTCGAACCAAATTATGTAAAAATAATGATAAAAACAAGTATAGGGAGAAATGCTGAGATGACACAGACAAAGGTAGCCGAAAAAATCATCCTGCCGACACCTTTTGCGGTCGGAGATGTCAATGTATTTCTGATAGAGGGCCAGAAACTAACCTTGGTTGATGCAGGCATCAAAACGAAAGAAGCTGAAAATACCCTTGAAAGCCAGTTGAATGACCGCGGCTACACCATCTCAGATATCGATCAGGTTATCTTAACCCATCACCATTCCGATCATTGCGGATTAGTGGATCTTTTTGAAGGGAAAGAGCTGCTTGGCCATGAGGATAATCAGCGTTACCTGATTAGAAGTGAAGAATTTCTCGATTGGCAGCGTGAGTATTTTACGGAAATGTCTAAGAAAATGGGTGTGCCAAAGGAATACATGAAATACGCCAATAATGTGGAATCCATGTACACTTATTCCGGCTCCAAGCCTTTGACGGGATATTTGAAAGAGGGAGACAGGATACCTGGACATGAGGATTGGATTGTCATGGAGACATTCGGACACTCGCAGGGGCATCTCTCCTTCTATCATGAAGCGACAGGCAGTCTAATTGGAGGTGACCTGCTGATTGGAAAGATTTCACCAAACCCTATTCTTGAGCCTCCGAAGAAAAAGGGGGATGAAAGGGTTAAGCCGCAGCTTCAGCTGAACGAGAGCCTGAAGCGGATTTCAAAGGAGAAGCTGAATATTGTCTACTCCGGCCATGGGGATAATATTACGGAACCCTACAGCTTAATTGAAAAGAGATTAATCATGCAGCATGAACGGGCCATGCATGTGATGAAGGATTTAATCGGCGATGGACAGAGCACGATTTTAGAGCTTGCTATACAGTTATTCCCGAAAGCGATCAGAAGGGACCCTGCTCTTGCTTTGTTTGAGACATTAGGACAGCTGGATTATTTGGAATCCATTCATAAAGTGGAGAAGCAGGATGCAGGGGGTGTGTTATATTATAGAGTAATGACCGAAGAATAAGGAAGTGGTACAGAAATGAATGAACGGATTAAAGGCAAGACCATCGCTGTCACGGGTGCTTCCGGGGGGCTAGGAATGGAGATAGCGAGGCAGGCAGCCAAGAACGGTGCGAACCTGATCTTGATGGCGAGAAGCTATGACAAGCTCTCGGCCCTTCGTGATGAATTGATGACGAAATACTCCATTAAAGCCCATGTCTATAGCCTTGATGTATCGAAGCGGGAGAAAATAGAAGAAACCTTTAAGAAAATCAAGCAAGAGGTCGGACCGATTGATATACTCGTTAATAACGCCGGTTTCGGTGTTTTTGATACGGTGCTTGAGATGGATTTGGATGAGGCAGAAGGCATGATCGAGACAAATGTGCTCGGCTTAATTACGTGCACGAAGCTTGTGCTTCCTGACATGGTGAGCCGCCGCTCGGGACACATCATCAATATCGCCTCGCAGGCAGGAAAGATGGCTACGCCAAAATCAAGTGTTTATTCTGCAACGAAGCATGCTGTTCTAGGATTCACGAACTCCTTGCGCATGGAAATGCACGGCAGGCACGTATATGTAACCTCTGTTAATCCAGGGCCGATTCGGACCAATTTCTTTAACATCGCTGATAAGGAAGGAACCTACATAAAGAATATTGACCGGCTCATGATTGACCCGGTGAAGCTTGCCGGAAGAATCGTGGATGCGATGATGACAGGGAAGCGGGAGATCAATGCTCCGGGCTGGATGAATGCGGGCAGCAAAATTTACAGTCTCTTCCCACGAACCTTTGAGACATTAGGGAGAAGCCAATTTAATAAAAAGTAAAAACAACAACAGGTACATGACCATTTTATAGGGGTATGTACCTCTTTTTTTGCGGGTTATCTCGATAATAGTTGAAACCTTTTCCTGTTGTCCTTCGTAATGGAATTATAAATAAATGAATGACATGAGAGGAGAAGAACTATGGCTGATAAAGGCTGTGTAAAATGCGGAAGCAGGGATGCGGGTAAGAAGGAAGTGGCGATGACAGGAACGGGGTTATCGAAGTTTCTGGACGTTCAGCATAATACGTTCATCGTCGTGTATTGTAAGAATTGTGGATATTCAGAATTCTATAATAAGCAATCCTCGAAGTCATCGAATATCATTGACTTGTTTTTCGGGTGATGAAAGCAAAAACTCACCAAGAGCTTTAAGAGGAACATTGCCTAATTTAAAAAAAATATCTATACAAGGGAGAATGTATGGAAAAACCAAAAGTGATGGTGCTTGGTACCTTTCATATGCGTTACACGGCGGATATGTTCAGGCTGGATGTAGGGGATATTGGACTTGCGGAAAGACAACGGGAGATCAGGCAAGTGATCGAACGGGTAAAAGCTTTTAAGCCTACGAAGATGGCATTCGAAGTGGTTAAGAGTGAGAATGAACGTTTAAATGAGGAGTATCAAAGCTATCAGCGGGGGGAGTTTGAACTTGGGGTTGATGAAGTCTATCAATTTGGATTTCGTATCGCTGAAGAGCTTGAGCATGACCAAGTATATGCCGTTGATTGGATGGAATCGGTTGGGAACAGAGGTATTGGACAGGTGTATGATTGGGCAAAGGAACACCAGCCCGACCTATATAAGGAGATTGAAGAAAAGTATCAGAAGCCAATCCGTGAAAAGTCAGGCTCTAAGTCCATTTATGAACTGATGAAGGAGTATAATCAAGAGAGTGAGATACAATTAGGTCATGAGTTAAACATGACTGTTGCACGAATTGGCAAAGGGGAGGAATACGTCGGGATTGATTGGCTGCGTTGGTGGTATCAGCGGAACCTGATTATTTACAAGAATCTGGCTGAACTTATAACCGCTCCTGATGACCGTGTTGTATTGCTCATAGGCAGCTCACATATTCATTTAGTTTCGCAGTTTTTGAGGGAGAGCAATCTTGTCGAAGTGGTTCCTGCAAGCTTATACTTAACTTAAAGATATGTGAATCGTTCGAAATGTTTTTATCCTATGCGGGGAAGGAGGAGAGTAGGATGGATCGCGACACATTACGTTTATTGAAATGGATTTCGGCCGGAATAGAAGCATTTTTAGGAATTCCGATTTTAGGCGGAATGATCATATTAGCCACAGGCTGGGCTCCACTTGGAATTATGTTTATTTTTCATATTATACTTGTCGTTTTCTCGACCAAGGCAGGGGAAAAAGCGGCTGGTAATATCGTTGGCATTATCACCTCGGTCGTCGGGTTTATCCCATTTTTAGGGATGATCATGCATCTAGTTACAGCCGCCGTCATTGCACTTGAGACAGCAAGCCAGAAAAAGGCGGGAGCAGAATAGCTTTGTATGTAAAAGCACGAATGTGGATGAATACATTCGTGCTTTTTTGGTTCATTGTTCTTTAGATTAGTTAGTAAGGTCTATGTCGCCAACCTCTGTTTTCAAATCAACAGCGATGCTGCCATTACCGCTCATATAGCTGCTCGATTTCTTTCCGAATATTTGAATGCTACCGATTTCTGAATTAGCACTAATATAATGGTCCTTGGGTGTTTCACTAATAGAAACCGCAATATCGCCAATCTCGTTGCTGGCGGTAATAGACGCTTTTATTGCCGGGACTTTAATGTTAATATTGCCTATCTCATTTTTTAAGACAAGTTTTCCGGCAGAATCCTTGATATTGATATCCCCAACCTCTGATTCACATTTAATAATTTCCGCATTGATGCCTGAAATGTCAATTGAGCCCACTTCAGTATCTGCAGTGATTTGCCGAAAGGTCTTTTCTGGAAGATGAATAATTAGATCGGTTGCTTGCTTGTTGAACTGGATACCAAAATTAATGCCAGCTTGATTAGGTGTTGATATTTTAAGTGTGCGCCCATCTTGTTCGATATTAATCGATTGGCCTTTCTTTGGTCCAATTGATTCAACCGTGACAGCATCCCCATCCGTTTGTTGAATCGTTAGAGAACCAAGATTACCTTTAATGTCAATTTCGTCAATGATGACGTCAGCGAAAGTCGTGGCACTCTTTTCCTGCTCTGAAGCGGAGAAGTAAGACTTTGCTGTAAGAAGGGCGCCGATACCGCCAATGGCTATTAATAGGACTCCAGTAATGAAAATCTTTTTAAACATATGATTCCCTGCCCTTCACAATGTTCATATTCCATTTGCAATAACGAATGGTCAGTCTCATGGAGAGTTTGGATAGATGGTACATCCCGATGAACAGGAGAAGACCAAGGCCGCAAGCCCCAATAGAGACGAAAACCTCAAAAAGGGAGAAATGATTGAAATCAAACAAAATCTCGGCTAATTGGATGATGGGAGCGGCAATCATGGTTATACTGGCAATCCATCCGGCAAACAGGATGCTGACGATGGCAATCATTGGGCCGACAATAAGGAGAAAATTCAAGAATCCTAGTCCAATGGTCAGGCCGATTATACGAAGAACATTAGTCATGGAGAGGTTATGTTCAGTTTTTTCGATGGAGCTATTAAGCACCAACTCTTTCGCTATTGTTTTTGGTGAACCAAGGCCTAAGGCAATCTCTTGTTCTGTTTTTCCCTCTAGCAAGCCAAGGTCGAAATACTCGGCATAATCTGCAAGAATTTCAGCCTGCTCATTTGGCGGGAGCCCGCGAAGCTGTTCAGCTAGTTCTTTCATGAATGCTTCTTTGTTCAACACTCTTCACCCTCTTTAATAATTTGATTAACACCAATAGAAAATGTACGCCACTCCTCTATCAATTGTTCCATATAGGTACGACCACTTTGTGTCATATGATAATACTTTCGTGAAGGTCCTTCTGTCGATTCTTTAAGGTAGGTTGTAAAAAACTCTTCCTTTGTGAGGCGTCTTAGAAGAGGGTAAACGGCCCCTTCGGAGATTTCGAATTTATGGGAGATCTCCTGCACGAGCTCATAGCCGTACCGGTCCCGCTTATTCACAAGAACAAGAACACATAACTCCAGCACACCTTTCTTAAATTGGACATTCACTTCGTACCCTCCTTTCTGAGCTATTATATAATCTTAGGTAGTATCTATAGTATGACATTTAGTACTATTTATTGCAAGGTAGTTTTAAAAAATTAACAAATGTACAAATTCATCATTTAAAACCATCTTAAAATGAATGGGATAAGTGTAGTGAACTTTTGTCTTTCTACAGTATCAATTGAATCTAAGACTAGGCAGATTTATTTCTATAATAAATCTTTAAAGAAAGTGTGAAGTTGCTATACTTAACTCATCACAATCGTGTCATAGGAAGGTGCGGACGGAAATGAAAATTAAACTAGACGATTTATCAAGCAGGGAGATGGCTGATTTAATAAGTGAACATCTCGCAGGCATGTATCTGACTTCTCCTCCTGAGAGCATCCATGCTCTTGGTCTTGAGGAACTGAGGAAACCGGATGTAACCGTATGGAGTGCCTGGGAGAATGGAGAGTTATTAGGCTGCGGAGCGTTAAAGGAGCTTGATTCCCAACATGGTGAAATCAAATCAATGCGTACGGCTGCAGCTCATTTGCGCAAAGGCACTGCAAGAGCATTGCTTGCTTTCATAATAGACGAAGCCCGTAAGCGAGGATACAGAAGGCTTTCCTTAGAGACGGGCTCGATGGAAGCCTTCTCTCCAGCCCGAAAGCTGTATGAAAGCTTTGGATTTACCTATTGTCCGCCTTTTGCCGATTATTGGGATGATCCAAATAGTGTGTTCATGACGAAGGAACTGTGAGGATATGAGGGGCTTGCAGGCTTGCGAGTTAGTGGGCATTAGCTTAATTTTTTAAATTTTTTAAATTTACAATTGACTAACAATTCCAAAAGTAGTAACCTATGTTAAGTAAATAACCAATTCACTTACCAATGAAAGGAGGGCTGTACGATGAAAAGAGTAAAACCAGTATTTATTTCAACTGATGTTCATATTCATTGTGCAGTCCTCTTGTTTCGATAAACGAGGTTAACCATTCGTTTTGAACGAAAGGCTGCACGCTGCTGTGTGAGCCCCTTGTGTTCGTTAGGATTGTAAGGGCGTGTTTTCACGTCTTTATGGATTCTTTCGGATATAAGGGCGCCTCGCCGGCACCGCTGCAGTCTTTTTTTGTTGGTTGATAAGGTTATGAATAAAAGGGAGGAATGAAGATGATGAGACGTTTATTCACGGTCAAGATTTCAAAAGAGGAATCGATGAACAGTACGTAGCCATAACAGATAGCGGAATGAAGATGAGGAGGGGATGGAATGTTTTCGGTTTTTAAGAAATTAGGATGGTTTTTTAAAGAACATTGGATACGATATACGGTTGCTATCATTCTATTGAATGTGGTGAATGTGCTTGAGGTTCTGCCGCCAATGCTGGTCGGAATGGCCATTGATGATATTGGGATGGGAACCATGACGAATGATACACTGATGACTTATATTTGGTGGATGATTGCCCTGATCGTTTCCTTATATGGTTTGACCTATATTTGGAATTATCAGCTCTTTAGCGGGGCATTTGTCCTTGAGAGAAAGCTGCGTTCGGGCTTTATGGGCCATCTTTTGAAGATGACGCCGACCTTTTACGAGAAGAATCGGACCGGCGATTTAATGGCAAGGGCGACGAATGATCTGAAATCCATTTCTGTTACCGCGGGTTACGGAATTTTGACTTTGATGGATTCATCGCTCTATATGCTGGCAATCTTGCTCACAATGGCGATTACGATCAGCTGGGAATTGACGCTTGCGGCCTTTCTGCCCCTGCCGCTTATGGCGTGGGCCGTGAATAAGGGCGGCAAGAAGATTCATGAGTATTTCACAGCTGCGCAGGATGCCTTCGGCGAGCTGAACGATAAGGTACTGGAATCGGTTGCCGGCGTCCGTGTAATTCGTGCCTATGTTCAGGAGCGGGCGGATGAGAAACGCTTTGAGGAAATGACGGAGGATGTGTATAAGAAGAACATGGATGTAGCTAAGGTGGATTCCTTCTTTGATCCGGTCATTACCTTTGTTATCGGTATCAGTTATCTGATCAGCCTTGGGTATGGGGCTAATCTCGTTTTTGCCCAGCAACTCTCTATCGGTCAGCTTGTCACATTCAATGTCTACTTGACGATGCTGATATGGCCGATGATTGCCATTGGCGAACTGATTAATATTATGCAGAGAGGGAATGCCTCGCTTGATAGGATGAATGAAACGCTCAGCTATGAGGCGGATGTCAAGAATGTGGAAGAGCCGGTTGAGGTTGAAGACCCGGCAACCGTTGCTTATGAAGATGTCCGTTTCCGTTACCCTTCCTCGAAGGTAGATAATCTCGCTGAAGTAAATGTCAATATCGGCAAGGGGGAGACCATCGGGATTGTCGGGAAAACAGGCAGCGGGAAGACGACCTTTATCAAGCAGCTGCTGCGTGAGTATCCTGCTGGTGAGGGAGTCCTTGCAATTGCGGATATCCCAATTGAGAAGCAGCCGCTTGATGGAGTGCGTGACTGGATTGGCTATGTACCGCAGGACCATGTCTTATTCTCAAAGACCATTCGGGAGAATATTCTCTTCGGTAATAAAAATGCGACAGAGGAAGAGTTCTGGAGAGCCATCCGCTTAGCTGATTTTGAGAAGGACCTAATCATGCTGCCGAATGAACTTGAAACATTAGTGGGAGAAAAGGGAATCGCGCTGTCAGGCGGTCAGAAGCAGCGAATCTCTATCGCAAGAGCATTGATTAAGAATCCGGAGATTTTGATATTGGATGATTCTTTGTCAGCGGTCGATGCGAAGACAGAGACGACCATTATTAAGAATATTCAAGAAGAACGAAGCGGGAAAACGACGATGATTACAACGCATCGCCTGTCTGCGGTACAGCATGCCGACTGGATTATTGTCCTTGATGACGGAAGGGTCATCGAAGAGGGCACTCATGAAGATTTAGTCTTGAAGGGCGGCTGGTACAAGGAACAATTTGAACGCCAGCAAGTTGAGGCGAATACGGGGGTGAGCGCATGAATGAACATCTCGAACAAACGGAATCCAGTGCGAAAACGATGAAGCGTCTGTACCGCTATGCGGTCCGCTTCAAAGGCACGATTATTCTCGCCCTCATCATGCTCTCTATTTCTGTTGCGGCTGAACTCATTGGCCCTTATATCGGGAAGAATATTATCGATAATCATATTATGGGAATAGAAGAGCCATGGGTAGAGACAGAAAAGACGGAGGATGCCGTCCAGTTTGAAGGGAAATGGTATAAGCGGGAGGCTTATCTGCAAGAGGGGGAATGGAGCGGAGAGGCAGTTTCCGTTGTCCAGACGGGAACCACCTTCCTCTTCCTGAACGAGCCGCTTAAGTTTGATGGAGAACGCTCCTATGAAGAGGGGAAATTGACTGTTACCAATGGCGGAAAGACGGCTGAATATGAAGCGGCTAAACTGTCAGGCACGGAGATTATGCAGTTTTATGAGCCGGAGATTAATCGAATCATCAAGTTGATTTTGATTTATTTCGCCATTATGGTCGTAGCCTTCTTCTTCCAATATGGGCAGAGCTATTATTTACAGAAAGCAGCCAATCGGATTATTCAATCCATGCGGATGGAGGTATTTGCTCATATTCAGCGCCTTCCAATCCGATACTTTGATAATTTGCCAGCAGGGAAGCTGGTTGCGCGTATTACGAATGACACAGAGGCTATCCGCGAACTGTATGTCAGAGTGCTCGCAAATTTCTTCTCAAGCACGGTGAACATCATTGGGATAATTATCGCCTTGTTTTTACTTAGTCCAAAGCTTGGAGCGATCACGCTCTTGGTCATCCCGATTCTCATCGTATGGACGATTGTGTTCCGTAAATTTGCGACGAAATATAACCGGGTCATCCGAGCTAGAATCAGTGATATCAATGCAATGATCAATGAATCCATCAATGGGATGACCATCATTCAGGCATTCCGGCGTGAGAAGGAGACGCAGGCAGAGTTTGAGGAGCTGAACTCAGAGCATTATATTTACCAGAGCAAAATGCAGCGCTTGAATTCTCTCTTGAACGGAAATCTTGTCGGTGCCTTCCGCGTCATTACGCTGACGCTCTTTATCTGGTACTTCGGCGGACTTGCCGCTTCGGGTGAATCTGTTGTAACGCTTGGGGTGCTGTATGCGATGGTCAATTATTTAAACAGGCTATTTCATCCTATTTCGGGGATTGTCAACCAATTCGCCAATTTTGAACAAGCGATGGTTGCCGGAGAACGTGTATTCTCTCTTCTTGACGAAAACGGAACAGATGTCGAGGATAAGCGGATAGCACGCTTGAATGGACATGTCGAATTTAAAGAAGTGTCGTTTGGTTATAAAGAAGGAGAACACGTCTTGAAGAATATTAGCTTTGAGGCGAATCAAGGAGAGACAATTGCACTTGTTGGTCATACTGGCTCCGGAAAGAGCTCCATTATGAATCTCTTATTCCGTTTCTATGATTACCAAGAAGGAGCGATTCTTCTGGATGGAAAAGAATTGAAGGATATCCCAAGGCAGACGCTGCGAGAGCATATGGGCATTGTCCTGCAGGACCCGTATCTCTTTACAGGGACAATTCTCTCCAATATCACGCTTGATGATCCGAAGATTACGAAGGAAGCAGCAGAGAAGGCTTTAAGGGATGTTGGGGCAGATCGTGTCCTTGCCAATCTTGAGCATGGCTTTGATGAGCCTGTGGTTGAGAAGGGCAGTACGTTATCCTCTGGTCAGCGCCAATTGATATCCTTTGCCAGGGCATTAGCCTTTAATCCAGCAATCCTTATCCTAGATGAAGCGACATCAAGCATTGATACGGAAACAGAGACACTCATACAAGAGGCGATGGATGTCCTCAAAAAAGGACGGACGACCTTTATCATTGCCCATCGTCTGTCAACTATTAAGAATGCAGACCAAATCCTGGTTCTTGATAAAGGGGAGATTGTTGAGCGGGGCAGCCATGATGAACTGATGAGCTTGAAGGGCAGATATTATCAAATGTATGAGCTGCAATCAGGGAAGAGGGCTGGATAATAGATAAATAGAAAGGAGGCGCTCCTATTGAACGCCTCCTTTTTGTGCAAGTAGCATGATGAAAGATTAGAATACTCGATCTCCGTTAAAGATGGAATTCTTCACGACAACATAGTCAACGGTGCGGATTGCTTCTATTGTTTTCCCGCCGGCATAGGAGATGGAGGATTGGAGGTCCTGTTCCATTTCAATCAATGTATCCATTAGAGGACCTTTATACTCAACATACATTTTCTTGCCTTCCACATTTCGTCGTTCGCCTTTTTGGTATTCAGATGCGGATCCGAAGTATTCTTTGTAACGTTTCCCGTCTATCTCAAAGCTTTCGCCTGGTGATTCTTCATGCCCGGCAAAAAGGGAGCCAATCATAACCATTGTTGCTCCGAAACGGATGGATTTCGCGATATCACCATGTGTGCGGATACCGCCGTCAGCGATGATTGGCTTTGTTGCAGCTTTACCGCATAGGCGAAGAGCCGCCAGCTGCCAGCCGCCTGTACCGAAGCCAGTCTTGATTTTGGTAATGCATACTTTACCTGGTCCAATGCCGACCTTGGTGGCGTCAGCACCGGCATTTTCAAGCTCTCTCACGGCTTCAGGAGTGCCGACATTTCCGGCGATGACAAAGCTCTCCGGCAAATACTTCTTGATATGCTGAATCATCTTGATCACAGAGTTCGAGTGACCATGTGCAATATCGATTGTGATGTAATCAGGAAGAAGGCCATCCTTCGCGAGACGCTCGATAAATTCATATTCTTCTGGTTTGACACCGACACTGATGGATGTGATCAACCCGCGGGCTTGCATCTTTTGAATAAAGGCAACACGTTCTTCCGGGTGGAATCGATGCATGATATAGAAATAGCCATTTTCGGCCAGCTTGACTGCGATGTTTTCATCGATAATGGTTTGCATGTTTGCAGGCACGACAGGGAGCTTGAAGGAATGAGCTCCAAGTGTAACGGTTGTGTCACATTCTGAACGGCTGTCAACTATGCATTTTGCGGGAATTAGCTGGATATCTTCGTAATCAAATACTTTTCTCATGTGTTTGCACCTCTATATCCGAATGAAATTATTTTGTTTTGTAATAATGTTCGTCCTTTTGTAATGTACAATACTTTCAGGCAGAAGTCAAAAGGATAATTTTTCTGTGTGGAAAGGTCTATTGTTTACTTGGGGACGAAAGACGTATAATCAGTGAGCAAGAGTAAAAAATGGAGGTGGTCAGCATGCGAAAGCAGGATACTCAAGCGTTCCATATGAAGCCTTTTATTAGCGGCGATCCTTCATATGGAGCGGCATTGTAGTACACATTTAATCGCCCAATCATAAAAGGCTCAATTCGTTATTTAACCAAAATAATGAAGGAGCGAGCCTAACATGAAATATCAATCGGCCAATAGAATTCTCCCAAAGGAACTACTTGAGGAAATTCAAAAATATATAGACGGTGACTTACTGTATATTCCCGTCAAAGAGGAAGAAAGAAAACCATGGGGCAGTTTGACCAAGGCAAAGGAATATACGAATAAAAGGAATGAGGAAATAAGGGCTTCTTATCGGCAAGGCGCAGCAATTACCGAATTGGCTGACCAGTACAGCCTCTCCCCTTATACCATTCGTAATATACTCTATCGAAAGTAGGCACCAAGCAGGGGGCTGCGCTTAATACGGCAGCTCTCTGCATGGTGCCAATTTCTTTTTATATGAAAGATGAATGTTTATCCAGCGAGTCAAGCATGATAAAATGGAAAAACGGAGGTGAAGGCAAGAATGAAACCGTTTATTGAAAACCACCAATACGTCTTTATTCGGGAAAAAGCAAGGCAGATTGTGCATGCGCGTCATACAGTTCATGATCGGCATGTGCAGGAAACCTTTATTGATAACAGTCAATTCTATGTGTATGAACAGTTCCAGACATTGACGGATGAACAGAGAGAGTGCCTGAACGACTTGAGTGAAATTAGAACAGAAGCAGATTATGAGAGATTCTTAAGTGAACTTGTCAAATGGAGAATTCCTTTTCCTGCTCTATCTGACGCTCAGCTGACAAAGCTCTTCCGAAAGGTGAAGAAACTCCAGTATCCGCTGCTTCCGCAGGAGCAAATGGAGGAGCTTACGTATTTCGGCTGGACGCATAATGAACGCAAATTTATCGTGAAAGCCGTGGATGGAAGCTTGAGGGGAATCAGCGGTCGAATCACACCTTCATCGAAACAGGGATTATGCCACTTTTGTCACAAGCAGGCTGAGGTCGGTTTATTCTCTGTGGAGAGAAAGGTTAGAGGAAAGTCGATGAATTATCAGGCATTTGCCCACTATATCTGTCAGGACAGTATGCAATGTAATCAGCACCTCGCAAATGTTGAGCGAATTGATGCGTTTATGCGGGAAGCATTAGGATTGTAAAAGAATATCGTTATTCAAAAATAATGGTGAATAGAGAAGGAAGAGAGAAGAAGAAATAAAATTTATCAGTATAAAGTGGCTAAAAAATATATTTAAATAGTTTATTTGCTCTCATACAGGGTATAGCGATTATTGTGCTTTACAATAATTGATTATAAGGAGAGCGATTGCAGCATGAAACCAATTCGTCACAAACATCCAGAAAATCAATCAGTACAGCCATCTTACCCAAATGACTGGAACGGACTATTGCAGCGTTTTTTTGATGATACGCCGTTTTCTTTGTCTAATTCCTTCTTTACTGACCCTGACAAGCTTGTTCCGGCAATGAATATTTCTGAGAAGAAAGACAGCTACTTGATTGAGCTGGAGCTTCCAGGAGTAGATCCTGAGGAAGTTGACATTGAGCTTGAAGGCAATGTGATGGTCGTAAAAGGAGAAAAGAGTGTTCGCAGCAAACATGAGGAAAAGGATACACGCATGCATGTGGAAGAACATAGCTATGGGTCCTTCTACAGAAGCTTTACCTTGCCAGGCAATATCAATGTGGACAAGATTGAAGCAGAAAGCAAAAATGGCATGCTTTATATTGATGTACCGAAAAAGGAAGTCAGCAAATCACATAAGATTAACATCATGCATAAAGAATAAAGGATAGATGACACCCGGAAACGAGATTTCCGGGTGTTATTTTTTACCGGATAAAGCGCGCTTTAATTAAATAGGCAATATCATAATCTTGGAGTTCTTCTTGTTCATTGCCTAGCTTGTGGAAAAGCTCGCTGCTTACGGAACTTATGCCGCTGTCGTCACTGGAAAATCCGATGTATCCCAACAAGAAATCTTCATTATCGGGTATGCTTTTTTCTTCTTCCAGGCTTCCCCAAACCATTCCCATCTTTTCGAACTGGTCATCCTTTGTTTGATTTTCATCTGTTTGAGCTGTCGTCATGAATTGCCCATTGTTACCAATACCAATCTGGTAAGTGAACGGCATATCTTCTTCGACGCTTCTTGGTGCGGCAAATACGATGGTTCCGCTGTCCTTAAAGGAATCCGTGCCGCTCAAGCCTGATTTATCATCGATTAATTTTCCAAAGCGATATTTTTCAATCCAGACCTTTATTTCCTTATACTGATTGGCCAATTGAAAGTCAAATACCATGGCCGTTTCCGCTGCAGTTGTCAGAATGGTATTCTCTCGATCGGAGAAGCTTTGAACACTGCTGATTGTATTATCTTTTTGTCTGCTCTTCTCCGAAGCAATGGATTCCTCACACCCGTAGAGGACCGTAGTAAGCAGCCCAACCGTCATCAAGATTTTTAGTCTTTTCATCTTTTCCCCCTTGTTTCTCTATCAATATATTTCTTTACTAATTCGATTAGTAGGAGCCTATTTCCTTTTTTTATAGAGAAATAGCTATTCTTCGATTTGGTGATTGTAAAAATAAACCATAATCTATACACTAGATTTGAGGTGATGATATGAGCAGCAGCTTTAATACAGGGGATATCCTTTTTCAATTATTCAGTTTCATTGTTTTGGCAGTTTTCATTACAGGGATTATTGCCTTTATTCGTTCTCGTAAAAGACGGAATGAGCAGCTTGAGCGCATGGAGAAGAAAATTAATGAACTAAGCGAAGAGCTGAGGAAAAAATAATTGAATTGAAAACAGGCCCATTGACCTAAAGGAATCTAGCACAAACAAGTGGAATAATTTGGTAGATAGAGTGACCATCTGATAAGAATAAGGAGGATTCTATATGCCGCTTGATCCGCAGGTCAAAGGATTTCTTGAGCAAATGGCAGAGGCTTCACTAGGGGCACCGACCATTAGCTCATTTAGCCCATCGGAATATCGGGCCATTTCCAATAGAAATATGGGGACAGGCTCAAAGCCGGAAGAGGTAAGCCGTATACAGGAGGTGCAGATTCCGGTTGAAGATGGGGAGATTATGGCGAGAATTTACACTCCAGAAGGAAACGGCCCCTATCCCGTCTTTTTGTTCTTTCACGGAGGAGGCTGGGTAATCGGCAGTGTGGATACACATGACGGTATGGCTAGAATGATTGCCAATGCCTCGGGGGCCATCGTTGTCTCAGTTGATTATCGCCTTGCTCCGGAGCATAAATTTCCAGTCGCGACGGAGGATTGCTATCATGCTCTCTTGTGGGTGGAAAAACATATTGAAGAGCATGGGGGGATGAGAGATTGTCTCATCGTCGGAGGTGACAGTGCGGGAGGGAATCTGGCTGCTGTCGTGACCTTGATGGCTAAGGAACGGAGCGGTCCGAAAATGGCTGGCCAAGTACTCATTTATCCTGCCACATCCTTTACTGTTTCAACTCCTTCCATGAAAGAGAATGCAGAGGGTTACTTTCTGACGAAGGATATGATGAATTGGTTTGCCTATCAATATCTCCGTGATGAGGACAGGACCTCACCTTATGCCTCCCCGCTGTCGGCTGGGGATTTAAGCGCTCTTCCGAAGGCCCTTGTCTTAACGGCAGAATATGACCCGCTTCGGGATGAGGGAAGGATGTATGCAGATGCACTTGCTGCCGCTGGTGTATCGGTGCAATATAAGGAATATAAAGGGATGATTCATGGCTTTGTCAGTATGGCAGACGCGCTTGACCAAGGGAAGGAAGCGATTCGTCACATAGGAGCTGCGATAAAAGGAATGGCGGCTGAGAAGGCCGGCATTGTTAAAGACTCTTAAAAATAATGGATGATTTAGATGCTTTGGGCAGAGCTGGCTTTCGGGTCAGCTTTTTATTATTTATAAACGTGAAGGCAGTGGGATCAAGATGTTGAAGTAAAAATCAAAAGGTAGTTGTTTTTTATATGAAAGGTGATGTGGATTAAGAAAAATTCAAAAAGCGAATAAATTGACATTATCTCGAATTCGAGATAAATTAAAAGTATCAATATGGGGGTGGATGATTTATGAACAAAATAAAAGGACTTCATCATGTCACAGCCATCACAAGCAGTGCAGAGAAAAATTATCAATTCTTTACGCATGTGCTTGGGATGAGGCTGATTAAGAAAACAGTCAATCAGGACGATATACAAACCTATCATTTATTCTTTGCCGATGACAAGGGCAATGCAGGGACAGATATGACATTCTTTGATTTTCCGGGGATTCCTAAAGGTTCCCATGGAACAAATGAGATTTATCGAACAGCCTTTCGGGTGCCGACAGATGAGGCGCTGGACTATTGGGTCAAGAGATTTAACCGCTTAAGGATTGAACATACAGGCATCAAGGAGCAATTTGGGAAGAAGACGCTGTCTTTTGCAGATTTTGATGATCAGCAGTACCAATTGATTTCTGATGAGCAGAATGAAGGTGTGCCAAGCGGCATCCCATGGCAAAACGGGCCCATTCCGCTCGAATATGCCATTACAGGGCTTGGACCGGTTCATATTCGAATTGCTGAATTTGATTACTTCAAGGAAGTATTAGAGAAGGTCTATCATTTCACTGAAATCGACCATGATGGGGATATCCATTTATTTGAGATGGGTGAAGGCGGAAATGGAGCACAGGTTATCGTGGAGAAGAACACATCCTTGCCATATGCGCAGCAGGGCTATGGAACGGTACATCATGCGGCCTTCAGAGTCGAGGATACAGAGGCATTGAATGAATGGATTGAACGGATGAAGCAATTCCGTCTGCCGTCTTCCGGCTATGTTGATCGCCATTTCTTTGAATCACTTTATACGAGAGTGGCTCCGCAGATTCTATTTGAGCTTGCGACTGACGGACCGGGATTTATGGGGGATGAACCATATGAGACTTTGGGAGAAAAATTATCTTTGCCGCCATTCCTTGAGCCAAAGCGTGAATATATTGAATCGGTGGTACGGCCAATTGACACTGTCAGGAGCAACCAAATGTTTGAGAAGGAATATGAATAAACGATCCGCATAAAATAAGAAAGGATTGGTGCCATAGATTGGACCAATCCTTTGTTTATTAATCTTCTTTCACATATTCTTCAAAATCTAAATCTACATTGTGAAACAGTTCATCCTCATAGATAAAGAAATCATACTTTCTAATATACGGCTCGTACAATTCTTCCATAAAATAACCTCCTTTTATTTTATGTATCTGGGTGAAGCAATCAATAAAAGGGTGGAAATCATGATTATTAGGAAGAATATATCTTGAAAATGGTACTATTTCAATGTGTTCTTGTATGCTTAGTATATAGTATCATTCATTTTATCGGATAGCAATCCTTTGATGAAAATACATACTAGAAAGGTCGGGGACCATTGAAGGACAATCATGATGATGATTTCAAGGACATGGGGTGGTTTGGGAGTTTGCTTGCGCTCGGCATGGTCGTCATTTTAGTCCTTTTGGCGATTTTGCTCGTCTTTGGCATCTTTTTCTTTGGGATCGCAGGCTTTTTCAGTCTGCTTGGCGTTACATACGAGTCGGTGAAGGCCCTTGTTTATTTTACGTTGCTGCTGCTCTTGATTGATTTCTTTATAGAGCCGCTCTCTAAACTGGTAACAGGTTTCGTGAGCAGAGGATTTCAATCCTCTAAACGGTTCATTATACGATCAATCATGATGGTAGCATTCTCCGCCCTGTCATTTTATATTGCAGATGAATGTATATTAGGGATAACCATCCCTGTAAGAACGGAATTGTTATTAGGGGTTATCTCTTATTTAATCGAGCTTGTATTTGAAGAGAGGCCGAAACGAGAGAAGAATTGAGGAATAAGGAGTCATTGGGCTCTTCATTCCTTTTTTTGTCCAGAATTCCGTGTTAGGATAGGTAGGTCTAAATGCTCTTTTTGTAGGATAAAAGTCACCTTATCGCTATACTAGGTTTAATGAGAGTTTAATGTGTCGATAGAAAAGAAAATAGTATATGGCTGATAATGAAGGAGGATGGGCATGAAGAAAGCTTCCCAACTATTAAGCTCAATTCTGTCTGCTGCAGAGGGTGTATGGTCCCAAAAGAAAAAGCAGGAAAATAGGCTAGTGTTCTCTCAATTGAGTTCAACCATTCTTCCTCAAGCGATGAGAATTAAACAAACCTACGGATTTTTTGAAAGAGAATTATATTTGATTAAAGAGCATCGAAAAAAGGAATCAGTAAAAGTAATGGATGCTTGTTCCTTAGCTGAAAGGATCCTTGATAAGATACAAGACCATGAGGCATCTGTATCTCCGCAGCTGCTCTCTGAATATTACGCCATCCGAACGCTTGAGGTGGAGCTTAAGGAACTGTATGAGGAGAAAGCTAAGGGGCAAGGAAGCTATCATATTCAACTTGCTGAGTTTGATTTGAAAAGGAAGAAGCTGATTCTTGTGAAATCCTATATGGCCTTTTTGAAGAAGGCTGCTAGAAAAGCAAATGTCCTGTACGCAAGCCTTGAGGAAACAGCCGATTTCTATCCCCCGTTCATTGATCACTTACTCGAAAATGTCTTAATAATTGAACAGACGAATAATGAGCAAAAGGTGAGACTCACTGGAAGCTCATCATGAATATCTACATAAAGAAAGGACCGAAAGAAGGCGTATCCTCTTTCGGTCCTTTGCTTATTCATAGGTAAGGAGAAGTTCGAAAATCTCCATCGTTGTCCCCGGGTAGATTCCCCTTCTTGGAATCTCGAGAAGGTTGCCTCCTGGTTTAGCCATTCCATCTTTAATCGTAAAGGCCATTTCCATCCCTAGCTCTTCTAAGATTTTGATGGTCTCACCATCATACTCACCAAACGGGTAGGCGAAGGCTGTCTTGGAGCCGACAAGCTCCATGCCAATCTCAATATCCTCAAGGACATCCTCCCTCGGCTTAGATGTTAAGAAAGCAGCTCCGCTTTCATCTCGTTCATGGAATTTGTACGTATGGCTTTCATAATCGAAGATATCTGTACTAGCCTCAATATCCTCAACACTTAAGAATTGGGCATCTGCCGGGTCATAATCTCTTGGATCTCGGTCGATATTTCCAGCAATTAAGAAAATAGATGCGCGCTGATCATATTTTTTCAGGATGGGATATGCATTGATGTAATTATCCTTGAACCCATCATCAAAGGTGATAAGCACACTTTTTTCAGGTACATCCAAATCCTCATTCATATAAGCCTGAAACTCAGCTAAGGTTAATGTTGTATAGCCCTTCTTATGTAAAAAGCGCATTTGTTCATTAAATTGTTCCTTTGTCACAATCGTACCGTATAGTTCTCCCTCTTCATTATAGTGGTTCGTTTGGAGGTCATCTGATTTAATAATACGATGATACATCAGAACTGGAACCTGTTTCGCTTTCTTCTTTTTGGTGTCATCAAAAGTCCGAATTTCATTTTTACGATCCAATTCAAGCGGCTTATCTGAAACAAATTGCAGCTTGCCATAGGCAATTGCTTCAAAGTTTTGGGCGAATAGAACACTTAGTACTGCAAAATGGACAACAAAGACAAGTATAAACGTTGTATTAAACTTTCTCTTCATATTCATCTACCTCTAGCTCGTTTTTTTGCTTTTCTGCAGAATAGGAATGACATTCTCTGAACCAGTCAATTCTTCGCTGTACGTTTGGTGCTGTTTCCCAACGCGTTGAACCTTATTCCAGCTGTTCTTATTGATGAAATAGGCGACTGTTCCAAAGGTATTAAAAATAACGCCGAGAAAACGATAACTGACAATCTCTAATGGGACGAAATAGCAAAGCCGGAGCCGGTCGCGTACCGTGAAGGCATGGCCAAGGCGGTGGGTGATGATTAAGCTCACGACACTTTGGAAAACACCAAGGCTGAAGGAAAAGAGAAAGAGCATGAGTGCAAGGACAGCGCCTGAACCGGATAAAAGAATCATGAATGGAATAATTAACGTCGGGAAAGCGGTCAATGTACCGAGCATCAATGCATCCACTAATAGAAAGACAGAAACGCCAAATCCAAATTTCCTGAAGAGTGATGTGCCATAAATCATAATGCAGTCAATAAAGGCCTTCTGCCAGCGGATTCTTTGCTTAAACAAATCCCGGAAGGTTTCCGGTCCTTCTGTATAGCAAACGGCTTCTGGAATGAAGATGATTTTCTTATCAGGATATTTGGTCTTGATCAAACGTTGAATCCTCATCGTGATGTCCATATCCTCGCCGACCGTGATACGGTACCCCTTCACTTCGAAAAGCATGCTCCGTTTAAATACCCCAAATGCGCCTGAAATGATGGCTAACGCATTAAACCTTGTCTGTGTGATCTTATACAAATAGAAATTGGCTAAATATTGCATAAATTGAAACTTCATTAAATGATTAATCGAAAACCGTGGCTTAGGATTTGTGTAATCTCCGTGAAAAGCCTGTCCGATATGAACCATACCGCCGGCAGCTACTACATCTTTATCAGTGAAAGCTTCATTAATGATGCTTAGTGAACGGACATCTAATGAGCTGTCAGCATCAAGCGTAATAATATTCTCAAAGGAGGCATATTCAATCCCTGCATTGAGGGAATCAGCCTTTCCGCCATTTTCCTTATCAATAACAAAAATGGTTGGGTAGAGTTTAGATTGATAGACTCCCCGTATCGCTTTATGCTCCAGCACATTAGCTTTATTTCTCTTGCATTCCTTCAGCTGAAGGAGAGAGTTCAAAAGTTTCATTGAGTTGTCAGATGACCCGTCATTAATAATGAACGCTTCATACTTTTGGTAATCGACATGGAGCATGGCTTGTATACAATTTTTCAGGACCGATTCTTCATTGTAGGCAGGTATTAAGACAGATATCCCTTGTTCAAAGGTATTCTCTTTGCCAGAGAAGCGTGGGCCTTTTACCGTTAGAAGCGGTATGAAAATGTATAGTGACTGAAAAGTAAAGAAGATGATATACATGATTAACGTAATGATCAATCCAATATGCATTTCCATAATGAGTCCCCTTTTGTTTCAAAATGTGTGTAAAACTTACAAACTTTTTACAATATTAAATAATGGTTACAAAATTAATAATATAGAGTCAGGTTAATTAACGTCAATGTGGCTAAAGATACAGGAGGAATGGAAGAGAATATTCGAAACTTAATGAAAAATGGTATAAAATAGGTTTTTAGACCCTTAAAAAATGGTTGCAGGCATGCATGGATGATTGGTTATTGTTAGATTTGGTTAGAGTGGAATGGGTCTAATGATATGCAAATCGAATGGGAAAACTACTCTAAATTAATTTGAGGATGATGTTATTACTTTCTTTTCATACTAATTTGTTATAGTAGTACTTTTGATTGATTGTATAGGGTGTTAATTGGTTTACAAAAACTGACATATAACAACGGCGCACATAGGCTGAATTTTTCCACCTTTGTCAGATGAAGAACAAGCCCGCATACAGGAGTTATATTTGATTCACCCTCTTTACTGGTATACAGTAGGAATGGCTTGGTTTGCAGAAGACTATGGCTTAGTGAAATGTATGAATTTTTTTCTCGTAAAAACAGGCGATAGGACAAAACGGTTTGCTCTATCTGGAGGAAATGAGACGGTATATTCCCTTCATTCTGCTAGGAACGAGGCAAAGATGTCTTATAGGACTTTACATAAGATCGGCGAGGAATGATATGTCTCTGAGATCCTTTTTCGTTTCTTAGGTTTGCTGGATAGTGTTTTTTGCGATAGCCGTTTATATCAATCAAGTCAATGAACTATTAGAAATCCCAGAAAGAAGATAGATGATTATTAGATTGCACCCATCTTGAATATATTGGTATAATTAGAACAAATGTTCTTTTGAGGGGATGGGATGGGATGATGGAGCTTCACTTTTACAAGGATTGCTATCAAGCAAAAACCAAACAATACCAATTGCAGGATGACCAACTGCGCTATACGGCTATGCCTTCTGAATGCATTGAGCTCTCTAAAGGTGATGCTCACCGTTTACCAGTATTGGCAATTGAGGAAGATCAACTTGTCACCTTCTTCGTCCTTCATCACGGAGAGGGAACTAGCACTTACACAACAAATAAGCAGGCGATCCTAATCCGGGCATTCTCGACAGATCACCGCTACCTAGGAAGGGGATATGCCAAAAAGGCTTTGAGTCTGCTGCCAGCGTTCATTCAATTTCATTTCTAAGACATGACAGAAATCATCCTTGCCGTAAATGTGAAGAATACGGCTGCACAAAGCTTATATAGGAAATGCGGTTTCGTGGACTCATGGGAGAGACGGATGGGACCTAAAGGAGAATTGATTGTCATGAGTTATCCATTCTCCAATTAATAAGCGTTAACCAAAAAGCATCCCTCTATCCTTTTGGATAGAGGGATGCTTTTTCTGTATGAATGCTGAATGATGCGGGAGTTATGAAATGCAGGATAAGCTTTAGCAATAAGCAGTTAGACCTAAAATATTCTGAAGATTAAAAATTAAATTGAAATCATATATGATTTCATATATGATATCCGTATGGAAAGGAATGTAAAATCAATGAGCAAAAAGGAATTTGTGTATACGCATTTACGTGCACGCATCTTGGACGGTACCTTTGGTTCTGGGCAGCGGATTGTGATTGATCAAGTGGCAAAAGAGCTGAGGGTGAGCATTATTCCAGTTAGGGAGGCCATTAGACAATTGGAGTCAGAGGGGCTCATTACCTACAAGCCATATAGCGGGGCTGTTGTAACAAGCATAGATGAAAAAGAGTATATCGATACCCTTAATGTTCTAAGTGTTTTAGAGGGCTATGCTACAGCACTCAGCGCCCAGCTTTTAACTGACGAGGACATTGAAAAGCTGATTCAATTAAACAATGACATGGAAAAGGCTGTCGGTGAATATGAGTTTGAGTTATTTGGAGAACTAAATCGTTCCTTCCATGCCAGCATTATTCAAAAATGCGGCAACCCCGTGTTGGTTGAGAAAATTGAAGAGACACAGGACCGGATGGATCGAGTACGTAAATCTATTTTCTCAATGGTTCCCAAAAGAGCGTACCAATCCATTCAAGAGCATTCAGAGCTAATTCAATGTTTGAAGGAAAGAGCCCCTATGGAACAAGTTGAATCTATTATCAGGAAGCATCGCAAGAATACGATTGATGCTTTCCTCCATCGAAAAGGAGATAGCAGCCAGCAAATTTTATAGGCGAAGGATGGGCAGATGCATGCCTATCACCCGTAAATTTCTGAATATACTGAAAAGGAGCGGTTAGATGTTTGAGGATGTTAAGAGTAGATTGAGAGGGTCAATAGCCCCGATTATTACGCCATTTAATGAAGAACTGGATGTGGACACGGAAGCTTTGAGAAAGTTGATTGACTGGCATATTGAAAGTGGATCTCACGGCGTTTCGGTTTGCGGGACTACAGGTGAACCAAGCTCATTGTCCATAGAAGAAAGAGAAATGGTCATGGAAACGGCCATCAAAGCAGCCGGCAAACGGGTGCCTGTTATGCCGGGTACCGGCTCAGCCAATCAGCGGGAGACTTTGCATTTAACCAAGCGCGCTCAGGAGATGGGAGCGGATGCAGCGCTGGTAATTGTTCCGTACTATAACAAGCCTAATCAGCAAGCATTATACAATCATTTCAAGACAGTTGCTAATTCCGTTGATATCCCAATCATTGTTTACAATATTCCGGGACGAACCGCTGTGAACCTTGAGGTTAAGACATTGGCGAGACTGGTGGAGGATTGTCCGAATATTATTGGTGTGAAGGAATCCAATAAGGATTTCGAGCATGTGAATCGCGTCTTGCTTCATTGCGGGAGGGATTTCCTCCTATATTCCGGTATTGAACTTCTTTGTTACCCAATGCTTGCGATTGGGGGAGCTGGTCATATCAGCGCAACGGCATGTGTCGCGCCGAAGGAGGTTGCCGACCTGTATAACTATTGGAAAGCAGGCGATGTCGATAAAGCGCTTGACCTGCATTATAAGCTGATGCCGCTGAATGATGTACTTTTTAAGGAAACGAACCCAGGACCATTGAAGGCTGCCATGGGCATGATTGGCAAGATTCATCCGGCGATGAGACCGCCGATGGAACCCCCTTCAGGTAAGCTTCACGATGAGATTAAGCAAACTTTGCAAACATATGGATATTTAGAAGGCGTTAACCAATAATCTTTATGGACAGGAGGAGTTCGATGACAGCCTATGTCGTTCGGAATGTAAAGCAGTATATAAACGGCGAATTTTTGGAAGCGATTTCAAACAACCGGTTCAGTAATATCAGTCCTTTTACAAATACAGAAATCAATCAGGTTGCCGAGGGAGAAAAAGAGGATATTGATTTAGCGGTTGGAGCGGCAAGACAAGCATTCGACCATGGGCCATGGCGAGCGTTATCCGTAAAGGAACGATTGGGTTATATCAAAAAAATTGCAGATTTGATTGAACAGGAAGCAGAGGAGATCTCTTATTTAGAGTCATTAGATACGGGTTTGCCAATCAGCCAAACAAAGAAGCAGGCAGCAAGAGCAGCGGAGAATTTCCGCTTTTATGCGGAGATGGTCAATAGCCGCCTTGTCGGGGAAGCGTACCAGGTAGATGAGGAATACATCAATTACACGATTCACAAGCCTGTTGGGGTAGCCGGGCTGATTACGCCATGGAACGCTCCCTTTATGCTGGAGACATGGAAGGTGGCACCTGCACTTGCGACAGGGAATACGGTCGTGCTGAAGCCTGCGGAATGGTCGCCTTTGACGGCAAACAAGCTGGCTGAAATCATTGACCAGGCAGGTCTTCCAAAAGGGGTCTTTAATATTGTACATGGATTTGGGGAAACGGCCGGAGCTGCCTTAGTGGCCCATCCGGACGTTCAATTAATTTCCTTTACGGGAGAAACAAAAACCGGCTCAGAAATCATTCGCAACGGAGCAGCGACACTAAAGCGTGTTTCGATGGAATTAGGAGGCAAGTCTCCTGCCATTATCTTTGATGATGCGGATGTAGAGAAGGCGCTTGATGCAGTCGTATGGGGCATCTTTTCTTTTAATGGGGAACGCTGCACAGCAAATTCCCGTTTATTTATCCAAGAGGGGATTTATGAGGAATTTGTTCAATCTCTGAAAGAACGTGTGAATAATATCATCATCGGGGATCCGATGAATCCCGCTAGTGAAGTCGGTCCGCTGATTCATAGGGAGCATTACGAAAATGTGAAGCGGTATATTCAGCTGGCTGAAGAGGAGGGAGCGGAAATCGTTAGCGGAACAATTCCGCCTGAATTAAGAGAGGGGAATTTCGTGGCACCAACACTCCTCTTGAATTGCCGGAATGATATGACTGTCGCACAAGAGGAAATCTTTGGACCGGTTATGGCGGTCATTCCATTCAAGTCAGAGGAACAGGCGCTTGAGATGGCGAATGATACAAAGTATGGTTTGGCAGCTTATGTATGGACCGGTGATATCAAAAGGGGTCACCGACTGGCTCAGAAGGTGGACAGCGGTATGGTATGGCTTAATTCTCAAAATGTACGCGATTTGCGGATTCCATTCGGCGGATCTAAAAACAGCGGCGTTGGCCGGGAGGGCGGCCATTACAGCTTCGAATTTTATACTGAAACACAGGTTGTTCATGTGGCGATTGGCGAACAGTCCATTCCAAAATTTGGGGTGAAAAAGAAGCAGCAGATTACCGCAACAGAAATTCAGTAAGGATACCACTCGGAAAGGGAGGAGTTTATGGACTTTAATATTATTCGTGTTGCGAGAACGATATTGAATGTCACTGATCTGAATCGTTCCAGGGAATTTTATATCGATACTTTAGGGTTCATTGAGACAGAAAGTACAGATACGCATATTTATTTACGCGGACTGGAGGAAATTCATCATCACAGTCTGGTCCTTCAAAAGGCTGAAGCACCAAGTGTGGAGGCGATAAGCTATAAAGTATCAAATGACAAGGACTTGGATGCGCTGGAGAATCTATTTACCGCTAAGGGATTAAAGACAAAATGGATGGATAAAGGAAGCCAGCATGCTATGGGCAGAGCTTTACGCACCCAGGATATATCCGGGCTTCCGGTAGAATTCTTTCATGAAATGAACCAGGTGGAGCGGTTGTTGCAAAGATATGACCTTTACAAGGGCTCCAGAGTGCAAAGAATCGACCATGTGAACTGTGCAGTACCGGATGTTCAAAAAGCACATGACTTCTATTCTCAGGAGCTTGGATTCTCCTGCTCAGAGGATACGATTGATGAAGACGGAAAACTCTGGGCATGCTGGCTGCACCGAAAGCATGGTGTGCATGACCATGCCTTCATGAACGGGGTTGGTCCAAGGCTCCATCATATCGGTTTCTGGCTTCCAGACCCCTTAGCGCTTATTCATGCTTGTGATGTGCTCGCTGCTCTAGGGTTTGCTCATTCGATTGAACGGGGACCTGGGCGACATGGTTTATCCAATGCCTTCTTCTTATATTTAAGAGACCCGGACGGCCATCGTATTGAGCTCTATAACGGAGATTATCTGACCTGTGATCCAGATGTCGGCCCTCTGCATTGGAAGTTAGATGACCCGAGGAGACAGACATTTTGGGGAGCGAAAGCGCCAGACTGCTGGTTTGACGAAGCCTCGGAGGTGCTGGATGTTCATACAGGAGAAGTCTGCAGAATGAAAGAGCCCCTGCTGAAGAAAAAGAAGCCTGAATTCATCATATAGAAGACATGTGGAATCTGTTAGAAATGAGGGAGGATATATGGAGGATCGTTTGTTTCGTTCAGCGATGGGAAAATTCGCCACAGGAGTGACCGTTCTGACAACAAAGGCAGATGGGATGGTTCACGGTATGACAGCCAATGCCTTTATGTCTGTTTCCCTAAATCCAAAGCTCGTCATGATTTCAATCGGTGAAAAGGCAAGGATGCTGCAAAAGATTCAGCAATCGCAAAGCTTCGTCATTAATATTCTGTCGGAGGAGCAGGAATCCATCTCACGCCTTTTTGCAGGACAGTCAGAAGAAAAACAGAATGTAGAATTTGATTGGGTTGATGAACGGCCTTTGATCAAGGGAGCCATTGCCAGTATATTTTGTGACGTATACAGTGAACAGATTGCTGGTGATCATACCTTGTTTATTGGTGAAGTGAAGGAACTGCTGCTGAACGAAGGAAAGCCGCTGTTATTCTTTGGCGGGAAGTACGGCGGGCTGAGTTAACGGCGGCAGTTAGTGGTGATTGTAAGATTCTTTTAATCTTAGTTTCTATAGAGATCTTCTGGATGAAATAGATTTGAAATCTCGAGCTGGAATTTATTTGAAGAAAACAAAAAAGGCATAATCCTAAACGGATATGCCTTTTTGTCCAGTGATAATATAATTGTTAAAAAATCCTACTATACTAAATGGTAGAAAAGATTAGTTGAATATATTTACAATTCTATTCCTTTCCCCTGCATACAAGAACATACTCTACTAAAAAGGTGGATACGGAAAAAGATCCACCCTCCAATATAAATTGTTAAATCTTATGAAGATTTACCAAGAACGTCGAGTAGGAAATCCATGTTCAATAAACTCATCTCTTCTAAAATGTCTAAAACTATGTCGAGGGACATCGACAATATGGTGACGATTTACATG
>NZ_JBJEFJ010000100.1:0-9595 GCF_051873915.1 Pradoshia sp. | reverse complement strand
AAAACTATGTCGAGGGACATCGACAATATGGTGACGATTTACATGAACAATAGGGGGAATAACAGGGACTTCACGAGGGATGAATCTCCCCTAAATTCAAAAGGAAACCAAATAGTCAAATTCATAAGCTTTTTGTCTTGCACTAAAGTATCAGATTAGGTGAAGAACGACTGGTTCGTTATCAAGAGTATTTGAGAGTATAAATAAAACCTAAGGAGGCAAAAAATGGGGATGTCAGATTATTATCAAAAACTTCGAGATAAAGTAGGGAATGATTTATTATTCATCCCAAGCGTAGCAGGGGTTGTTCGAAATGAATTGGGAGAAATTTTGTTACAGAACAAAGGAAATGGTGAGAAATGGAGTCTTCCTGCTGGTGCGATTGAACCTGGAGAAGCACCTGCAGGAGCGATGGTTCGTGAAGTATGGGAAGAGACAGGATTATCTGTTGAGCCACGAAAGTTATTGGGGGTATTTGGCGGGGAGGAATATCGTTATCAATACCCAAATGGGCATCAAGTAGAATATTCTCTTTTTTTGTTTGATTGTGTTATTCAAGGCGGTAAACTAAATCCAATGGATCATGAAACGGCTGACCTTCAATATTTTCATCCTCAAAATATGCCGGAACTAGCTTTGCCTTATCCGAAAGAGTTATTTTTACATAACGACAATAATGAATCCTATTTTCAATGGAAGGAACAATGGGTTAATAATCTCTCTCAGAAATAATCGTATCTTATGGGATGGTCTACTTAATATAAATGGAAGAGCCTTATTGTATGCGATGTATAATAAGGCTCTTGTTTACATCACCTAAACCGTTTATGAATATTATTCTTCTTATAGGTGCCTAGTTCACTAAATTCATATAACTCCAATGAAAGAGCGAGATAGCGTGATTGATACAAATCCTGCAGATGATCCTCGAGCATCTGAAAGAGCTTATCGCATGTATCCTTCTTTTCTTTATCTGTCCTGCCTGCGCCAATTTTTAATGTCATATGAACAAAGGCATCATCTTCTGTGCCATCTGCAATCCAATAATCGGTTAATTGAATAGCCCTTACCCGTATTCCTCCAATTGGGTAGATATCTTGGAAGGAGTAGAGAACTTGACCAGATTTCTTTAGCAGTTCTTTCACTTGAAGTTGATTGGCTAGATTATCTGTGTATTCGATGGTTAAGTGGGGCATTTATCAGGACCTCCTCATACTGGAGGAGAGCGGCTGTTCTTCCGTTAATGGCTGATCAGCGATGATTGTACTCTTAAGTCGGCCGATGCCTTCAATTTCTGTCATGACTTCATCCCCAATTGCCGTATTTTCCAGACCTTCTGGTGTTCCTGTCAATATAATGTCCCCTGGATTCAAGGTCATAAAACTGCTTAAGTATTCAATTAGATAATCGGGTGTGAAAATCATGTTTCGTGTATGACCTTCTTGTGTCTGATTCCCGTTAATATACGTTCGCAGTGTAAGATTGCATGGGTCCTCGATATCGGATGCATCCACAAGCCACGGTCCGAGAGGTGTACAGGTGTCCCTGTTTTTGACGCGCAGGTTAGGCCGGTAATAGTTTTCGAGATAATCCCGGATAGCATAATCATTGGCAATCGTATAGCCAGCTATATAATCATGTGCATTCTTGCGGCTGACATGGCGGGCTCTCCTGCCGATGACAACGGCAAGCTCACATTCATAATGCATATACTTAGCCGTTATGGGGCGTTTCGTTTCTCCTCTATGGCCGATGAAGGTATTTGGTCCCTTCAGGAAGATAAGGGGATCCTTTGGGGGAGAGAAATCGAGCTCTTTCGCATGATCGGCATAGTTCAGCCCAAGAGCAACCACCGTGCTGCCGGGATTCACCGGCGGAAGCCAGACGACTTGATCCTCCTCGAGCATTTGCCCGTCAGGCATGGCAAGTTTTCCATCCTTTTCAGTCACGATATGAATGGACCCTTTATAGGCAATACGGGCAACCTTCATCATTTCCCCTCCTGTTCTGCTTGTGTTTCTGACATCACCTGATTTTCCAGGCTGCCAATCTGTTCAATTGTGACTCTGACCAGGTCTCCATCATGTATGACGGGCGGGTTATGGGAGACTCCGACCATAAGAATATCTCCGGGATATAGAGTCATAAATTCGGTTACATCTGTTAATAAAGCTGGAATAGAGCGGATCAGTTCGCTCGTATAGCTGGTATGAGAGAGTTGTTCATTTATATATACATCGATTCGAAGATTGTGCGGGTCTGTTACTAGGCTGGCTTTTTTTACATCTGGGCCGATAGGGCAAAATCCATCTCTTGCATTAAAACGAATGGGCGGCCGGTACAGGCTGTCATGCTCGATGCTGATATCGTTAACAATTGTGTAGCCCCGAATATAGTCCATCGCGTCATCCTCTACAATGGATTTGGCTGTTTTGCCAATGACAATGCCAAGGGAAGGGCCTGTTCGAAGACGCTCAGTTCCTTTTGGGAGCCAAATGATTCCTTTATGCTGATTGTATGTATTTCTTGGTTTGATGTATAGAATTGGAGCTTCTGGAGGTTTTTGATACGGCTTGTTTTTCATATGAGGTTCTAGTTCTTGATAGGCATCCTTGACATTTAATAATGTCCCGTAAACAGTTCCCATAATGGGTTTCCCTGCATTTGAGTAGGCTAGGGAAGTCCCGCTGAGCAGCTGGGCACAAATGGAGGAGCGGTCGAAAACTGGATTGCTCAAATCATCGCCTTCCTTTCATCAATTAATAATCATATATGAAATCATATATGAAATTTATTTAATATTCAAATATTTGGTATTTTAGGTCCGGAGGTTGGCAGACTGTCCAAAAACCGCTCAGCCTGCTTTGAAAGACGGCGGTTTTTAAGCCAGATGACGGCGGATTCAGAATTGATGTGCAAATCCTCGATATGTTTGACTATCCACCATTCTTCCGAAGATGCAGGTATGGCGGATAAAGGCAATAAAGCGGCGCCGACGCCAGCTCTTACCAAGGTGAGAAGCATCGAAGTATCTGGGCAATGACAAATCACATTTAGCTCAAGTCCGTTATCCCGGCATGTATCTATAACTAGTTCGTATAATCCGACTCCCCTTACTCGATGCAGCAGCATAATCGGCATCTCGGCCAAATCGGACATATGCAAGGAATCGCTGCAGCTAATACTTTTGGGAAGCACACAGACAAATTGATCAGTCGGTAAAGGCATGGTGTGAAATTGATGGAGGTCAAGCGGGAGACGTACAATGCCGATTTCGATATCCCGATTCAGTAAATAGTCAGCTATCCTGTATGAATCTCCCTCATAGAGCTGAAATGTGACTTCAGGGTATTCATCTCTGAACTGTTTGATTCTTTCCGGTAAATAAGAAAAGCTGGATTTTACACTTCCAATTGCCAAGTTTCCCTTTAATCCTTTTCCAACCTGCTGGACATCTTGGGTAGTCTCTTCGACCCAGCGAAATAATTCATTTGTCCGTTCGTACAATAATCTTCCTGCTTCGGTTAATTCCATGGCTTTTCCGTTTCTTTCAAACAAGGTTTGTCCGAGCTCCTCTTCAAGTGTCTTTAGCTGATAGCTGAGAGGAGGCTGAGCCATATGCAGCTTTTTGGCTGCCCTAGTGATTTGTCCCTCCTCGGCGATTGCCGCAAAGTAACGAAGCTGACGAATATCCAATCGTTCACCTCCAATTAGCTGGATTATACTTTTTTTAGATAGATTAAGCCTCTTTTTTTGTATTTTTCCTATAGATTACCACATGATACGATGTTTTCAAGAGAAAATGTAAGCGCTTTATAAAAAGGAGGAGATACTTTGGGAGCTAAAACAGGCAAAGAATACATAGAGCGGGTCAATCAGGCAAAAGCAAATGTGTGGATAAATGGAAAGCAAGTAGAGGGTGATATTTCTGAGCATCCCGCCTTTAAGGGAGTCATGAAATCTCAGGCTGAGCTGTATGACCTTCAGCATCAGCCCGGCAAGAAGGAATATATGACCTATACCTCTCCATCTTCAGGAGAAAGGGTAGGAACATCCTTTATCCAGCCAAGGACGAAAGAGGAGCTGATGATGAGACGTCAAATGATGCAGGAGTGGGCTGTCTATACAGGCGGCATGATGGGACGCTCTCCTGATTATATCAATGTCGGCATCATGGCCTATGGAGTGGCAGCTGATATGTTTGGCAAGCAGGATGAGCAATATAAACAAAATATGATCCGCTATTACGAGTATTGCCGGGAGAACGATCTTTCTCTCACTCACACCCTCATCCAGCCGCAGGTGAACAGGGGGGTCAGTGCCTCTAAACTGAATGATCCGTATATTGCGGCACGAATCAAGGAGAAGACGGATGAAGGTGTGGTTATAAAAGGAGCGAGATTACTAGCGACACAGGGGGGCATTACCGATGAAATCATGGTATTCCCTTCAACATTGCTTAAGCAGGGGGAGGAAGAGAATCCTTATGCTTATGCCTTTTCCATTCCGAACAATACACCTGGTCTGAAGTTTATTTGCAGAGAGTCATTTGATTATGGCAAATCCTCATTTGACCATCCGCTAGGTTCCCGGTTTGAGGAAATGGACACTATTGTCGTCTTCGATGATGTGGTCGTTCCGTGGGACCGTGTCTTTGCTTTAGGCGACGTTAATATTTGTAACCAGGCCTATAATGAGAGCAACGCGGTTGTTCATATGACACATCAGGTTGTATCCAAGAATGTTGCTAAGACCGAGTTCGTCCTTGGAATTCTTGAGCTCATGGCTGAAACCATTAATATCGGCCAGTATCAGCATATTCAGGAAAAAATTTCAGAAGTCATCATTGCCCTTGAGACATTGAAGGCATATGTAGCTGCATCGGAAGCCAATGCTTCCATAGATAAATGGGGCATCATGACACCTGACTTCGCTCCATTAAATGCAGCGAGGAATTATTTCCCGAAAATCTATCCCCGCTTTACGGAGATTATGCAGCTCATGGGAGCAAGCGGCTTAATGGCCATCCCAACCGAAGAGGATTTCCAATCAGAGCTGCGGCCGGATTTGGATAAGTATCTCCAATCGGCCAATGGAGATGCCTATAACCGTGTCAAATTATACAGATTGGCTTGGGATGTGTGCATGAGTTCATTTGGTTCAAGGCAGACCTTGTACGAGCGTTTCTTCTTTGGAGATCCTGTCCGTATGGCCGGTGCCCTATACAGCGGCTATGATAAACAAAAATATGTTGACCGTGTTAAAGAATTCCTTGATCGCTCAGAAGAATTGCAGAAAGCAAAAATATAAGAATCTAATAGGCAGCATTTATCCCGCTACCACATCGGTTCATCATGATTGCTCAGGATAAGGACAAAGGGCAGAACGAATAGTATGATAATCAAGATAGCAAGTTCGATCAATAAAGTAACGGTAATAGAAAGTTGAAATAGGATGAAAAACGGAAGAAGAAGTAGTGGAATCATGGTGATGAAGGATGTTCTGAAACGGGAGGACTGACTTTGATATTGGCTTTTTTGACAATAAGGACAAATCATCGACTGTCTAAAGGAGAGTATGGCCTTTAGCGATGAAGACCATGTCCAGGAATTCCCGCATGCTTTACAGGTTGGCATATGCATTAGTCCTTTCTGAATAGTAGTCATAGTAACTATACGATTTCACCCTAGAGATAGTTTCAAATCCTTGGGCACCTGTGCTTTAATCAGGTGCTTTTTTTGCATGCTCTTCTAAGGATAAATGCTGAAAATTAGCCCACACTATCCATCATACTACAGATGAAAGGGCGATCATGAGCATGTCGAAAATTTGGAGAATATATAAGACGGATTGGGTTCGGATCTTTCGTTCCAAAGCTGCTATCTTTCTTATCGTCGCCTTGATGATTCTTCCCTCACTCTATGCCTGGTTTAATATAAAGGCTCTATGGGACCCTTATGGAAATACATCCGGCCTCCGTGTGGCTGTAGCGAATGATGATGTAGGCTATACATTCAGGGGGAAAAAGATTGATATTGGGGACCAGGTTGTAGAATCGCTTAAGAAGAACAAAAAGCTAGGATGGACCTTTGTGAATCATGAGAAGGCCGAGAAAGGGGTCGTACAAGGGAAGTATTATGCCAGTATTTATATCCCAAAGGATTTCTCAGAGAATATGGCTAGTATCTTGACCGGTGATATCGAGAAACCAGAAATTATTTATACGGTGAATGATAAAATCAATGCAATCGCACCGAAAATTACTTCTAAGGGTGCAAGCACCATTGCCAGCAGCGTGAGCACTCAGTTTATTGAAACGGTTTCCTCCGAAATGCTCTCGGCCTTTAAGGAAATCGGGGTTGAATTAGAGAAAGAGCTCCCAACCATCCGCAACATGGAAAACAAGCTGTATGAAATTCAAGCCGCTATTCCGAAGATGAATGAATTCGGCAATCAAATTATCAGTCTGAATAAGAAGCTTCCCGAAATTCAAGAGAAAGTGAATAAAGCTACTGGCTATACTGAGTACATACCGAAAATCGATGAACTAGGGGGAAATGTCCTCAAGGTAAGGGATGCACTTCCAAAGATTGAGGCGGCCGGGGAGAAAATCGCAGTCCTTGAAGAGCATTTACCAGAGATTCAACAAGCAGCCGATTCGGTTGAATCTCTCACTAATGACTTTGATACGATTCATGATAATTTGAATACAGCGATAACCGAGGCAAAAAATGCGAGCGAGGTTATTAACCAGGTTCAGTCTGTTCTTCCTGAAATAAAGGAGCTGATGGAGGCGGGCTCAGGCTATACAGCCGTCATCAAGGATTTCACGGATAAATTAGCTGCTTCTTTTGAGGTCATCGAGCAAATGATTAAGAAAAATCTTCAATTGGCTAACGCATCCGCTAAAACGGTTACCTCTGCTTTGTCAGTCACTGGTAACGATACAGCAGCTGCCCAAAATCAATTGGGACGTTTATCATCGATGCTTGGAACGCAAAGACAGCTGATCAGTGATATCAATGCAACGAGCGGGAATCTGGGCGGTTTTGGCCAGAAATTGGCAAGGGCCCAGAGCTATGCGCAATCTGCTCAGCAATCACTAAGTAATGGTAATGTGTCGGCTGCTCAGGCACAGGCTTCGCAGCTTCAGAAAGCGATAGAAGAAATACTGGCCAGTTATGACAGTGCCTATTTACCAGCTATTGAGCAGGCACTGAAAAATGTGAGCAGTCATATGGAATCTGCCGATAATGTTCTGCAAACCTTAAACGAGCAGCTGCCAAAAGTTGAATCCATTTTAGTGAATGCAGGAGGAATTGTCGATGATGCCATTAAGGCCCTTGAAAAGTATGAGGCAGCCTTTCCTCAAATAGCTTCAGCTATAGATAAAGCATCCGATGCCGTTCAAACGAATATGGATGCCATTACGAATGGCATCACTACCGCCAATGACTTCTATGAGACGAAATATCCAGCTGCAAAGGAATCCATCATGCTTGGCAGTGCGTTCGTAGAGAATCAATGGCCAGGGATATCGAAGGAGCTTGTATCGACTGCAAAACTGATTGATGAGAAGATGCCGAAAGTCAAAAAATCAATAGAACTTGCTGCAGATTTGGCTGCCAATGATCTGCCACCGCTCACCACCAAAATTAATGAAGCGGCAAGTAAATTAACAGAAGCAAAGGGGGAAATCAATTTAGAGGAATTGATTGAATTCCTGCGACTTGATGTACAAAATGACAGTGATTTCCTTTCCAATCCAATTGATTTGAAAGAGGTCACGAAGTATCCGATTGCGAATTACGGATCCGCGAGTACGCCGTTTTATTCGACCTTAGCGATTTGGGTGGGTGTTGTCCTCTTGGTTTCTATGCTCTCGGTTGAAGTCCATATGCCGGAGGAGAGATATACCATTGCTCAAGTCTATTTCGGCAGGGGGCTGACCTTCCTGACGATTGCCCTTATTCAGACAGCCGTCATTGCCCTTGGAGATATCTTTTTGCTAAAGGCTGATATTTCTGATCGGATATACTTTATTCTATTCTCTCTATTGATTGCGCTTGTTTTTACAGCTCTGATTTACACGCTGGTATCTGTCCTTGGCAATGTCGGGAAAGGCGCGGCCATCATTCTGCTCGTACTTCAGGTTGCAGGGTCAGGCTCTAACTTCCCAATTGAGGTTTCCTCCTCCTTCTTCCAGCATATCTATCCGTTCCTGCCGTTCACATATGCGGTGAAATTATTGCGGGAATCAGTCGGAGGAATCTATTGGCCGACAGCGAGTATGTGCATCACAGTGCTATCCTTGATTACTGTCTTATTCACTCTTTTTGGAACCATATTTAAAAAGCCGCTTACCAAAATTGTGAACAAATTCAATGAAGATGCGAAAAAAAGCAAGATCATTCATTGATAAATTTGTCAGATTAAACGGTAACTTGGTAAAATGAAATGGGAATGACCAAGATTACCCAAGAAATAGATAAGAAGTTCGCACGGCCATGCTGTTAATCAAGGGGTGTTGCAGATTGAAACTGAAGGATGTATTTATTTCGTTATCGGAGAACCAATTCTTGAACCAAGCCGCACAGAAATATGGATTGAAAATGGGGGCAAAATCTGTTGTTGCTGGCACGACCATTGAAGAAGCCATTAAGAGCATACGTGAGCTGAACCGCAGGGGAATCTCCTGCACGGTTGACTGCCTCGGTGAATTCGTGAGTGACCATGCGGAAGCAACCAAAGCAAAGGAACAGATTATCCAAGTGATTGAAGCGATTCATGACAATGACGTTGATGCTCATATCTCATTAAAGCCTTCTCAATTAGGGCTTGATATTGATTATGCATTCTGTCTCCAGAATTTAAAGGAAATTGCCGAGGCGGCCTCCAGGTATGAACTTTTCATTAATATCGATATGGAGAACTATGACCGTCTTGAACCGTCATTCCGCCTTTTGGAGGAACTTTCTGAAGAGTATCCCAATATCGGAACGGTTATCCAAGCCTATTTCTACCGTGCTCAGTCAGACATTGAGCGGTTGAAGGATTATCGCCTTCGTATCGTGAAAGGCGCTTATAAAGAAACAAGCGATGTTGCTTATCAAACGAAACTAGACATCGATGATAATTTCCTTCGATTAATTGAATATCATTTAATGAACGGCAAATTCACGTCCATTGCCACCCACGATCATCAGGTTATCAATCACGTGAAGCGATTTGTTGAAGCCAACCATATTTCGAAAGACAAATTTGAATTCCAAATGCTTTACGGATTCAGAACTGAGCTTCAATATGAACTGGCCAATGAAGGCTATCAATTCTGTACGTATGTGCCATTTGGGACAGACTGGTACGGTTACTTCATGAGACGTCTTGCTGAAAGGCCGCAAAACCTTGGCTTAGTGACAAAGCAAGTATTTAATAAGAAAACAAATATTGTCCTTGGTGTCGCTGCAGGAGCCTTCCTGCTTGGCAGAATGACTAGGAAGAAATAAAGAATGAAATAGAAATAAAGAAAGCAAAGCCATTTATGAACTGAACCCCGAATAGTGGACACTTTAAAAAAAGTGGACCCTATTCGGGG
>NZ_JBJEFJ010000099.1:0-11103 GCF_051873915.1 Pradoshia sp. | reverse complement strand
TCGATTTCATCCTCATCAGTTTCTTCTTCTAAATCAGATTCCTCTACTAAAGTATCATCATAAGCTTCCTCTGTATCTTCCTCTATCAGTAGGCTTTCATCTTCTTCGAGGTCTTCCTCATAATAATCGGAGTCATCATACATGTCATCGTAACCTTCATCATGATCGTATTCATAGTCATCATATTCACTATAATCTTCTTCAAATTCAGAGTCATCATAATCATATTCGTAATCTTCATAATAGCTATCGTATTCTTCTTCGTATGAACCACCGTCAAAATAACCTTCATTACCATAGAAACCCTCATAATAAAAGGCGCCTGCTTCATTGTAAAAGAGTTGATTTATCTCCTGTTCGCTCATTGGGGCAGAGGACCATTGAGTGACTGTGTTCATAATCTTGTAGAGCGGGATGCTGAAGCCAATATTGTCTTCGCCATTCATTTTGGCAGAGTTTATGGCAATCACTTTTTCCGTTTTTCTATCTAACAAGGGACCGCCGCTGCTGCCGGGCGCGAGGGGAGCTGATATTTGGTAAATGCCATCATATAAATGGGGCTCGATAACAAAGGTTCTATCTACGCCGCTTATATTTCCTAAAGTTGCTGAATTCTCTAGTCCTCTTGGGCTTCCGAGTGCAATGATTTCGTCACCTAATTGGGACTTATCAGTTGTTTCAAGAGAAAGGGGTGTATGATTAGCTAAATTTGGAACACGGATCAAAGCGATATCGACATCATTGCTGTAGCCGATGATAGTTCCTTGATGTTCCGTACCATTATGATCTTTTACGATGGCCGATGTATTTCCTTCTACGACATGTGCATTGGTGAGAATATCTCCGTTCTTATTGATAAGAAAACCGGAACCTTGAGAAGTTCCATTCGAAATCGTAAATACTTTCGAGAGTGATTCTTCAATTATTTGTGATACATCCTTAGGAGCGGTACTTAATTTCTGTGCGGCTGGCTTTGATGTTTCCTTTTTTGCTTCTTTCACGACTACTTTTACCTGCTCTTCTTTAACCTGGATGGGTTTTTCCGTTTGCTTTTTTTCATTGAAAAGATAGAAACCGTAAGAAGCCATTACGCATAGGCATAATGTCGTGATAAGTGCTAATCCCCATATGATTATTTTCTTAGATTTTCTTTCTGTCTTATTTCCACAAGCCGAGCAATATCTAGACTGACGCGAGAAGGGTTCACCGCATTTTGAACAATATATTTGAATCACTCCTTATAGGGTCTAATGTACTATGATAATAGTTTAATACATTTGGATATTATTTACAATAATTGGAATTTAAGTTTGGCGGATTTATTTTATTCATTTGAGGTTAAGGGATATTCGCAACGTCGTTTTTATGGTACTGACAATTCCTTCAAGCTTACCAATATATTGTGAGGTAGGTCATATTCCTTAGCGGGAATAGTAGAAAGAGGGGGTCTTCAGCTTTTGCTTTAACTATTTCTAAAGGAGGAAATGAACATGACCATTAGTAGTTTGTTAAAGCACGAATTCGTTGGAGAAGACAAGGAACATGTTTGCGACTTGATGAATGACTTTGTAGAGAACACAGAGAACAGGCATCAACTGGTTAAGATTCATGAGGTCACTTTTTCAAAAAGAGAGGGAAAAACAGTAGCGGTGATGGAGTATTATTTAGGTGACGATTAAGCTGTTAGTATCCACTTTTACCAGGATGATCATTTTTAGATTACTGTCTGGATAGGTGGGATGATGAGGGGAATTCTATTACTTATGATGAAAAAGCTAATGATGATACTGTTGTCATTCCGGATATATCACAAATTTGTGACCTGTCCGGTTTTGACAATCGGTGTTATTGGGGTGTCCCTGACTTAATGCCAGGCGCATGATATGATGTTAAAATCTATTCTTTAGTAAGCTTTTTATGTAAGAGTGGAGTTCTGCCTGATTTTTTGTGAATGTGGATGAGAATTTTGCGTATGCATCATCGGGCCTTTAAAGGCTCTTTTTTGTCGTCCTAGTGTATTTGAATTTAAACGAAAAAGGCAAGGCAATCGGGCGATAAGGTGGCTGAAGTAAATCCATTTGAAGAAATTGAGGAAATAATAGAAGTAAAATTCACTGAGGATATGAAAGAGGAAGATAGGAGGATTTAGTATGAATCTAACCGAAAAAGCCAAGATATTTGCTACCAAAGCACATGATGGACAAACGAGAAAACTCACGGGGAAACCGATGATTGGCCATCCTATCCGTGTTGCGGAAACCTTAAGAAAAGCGGGATTTTCAGAGGAAGTCATTGCAGCGGGCTATCTGCATGACACGGTGGAAGATACTCCTGTCACCATGGAGGAGATTAAACGCGAATTTGGGGAGAGAGTGGCAGAGGTGGTGGCCGGAAATACGGAAAACAAAGCCCATTCCTGGCATGATCGTAAGCAGCATACCATTGAAGCTATTAAAACCGCTCCTCTTGAAGTGAAAGCGTTAGTGGTGGCCGATAAGCTGGATAACTTGCGCTCACTTGCTGAAGACATCAACGATGCGGGAGAGGGGATATGGGCAAAATTCAAAAAAGGCCGAGACGAGCAGAAATGGTATTTCACGGGTGTGGCGAAGCATATGCGTGATGGTCTTGATCCTGAGGAAATCCCAGCCTTTTTCGATGAGTATGAACAGCTGGTCCATACATTTTTTAATCAATAAGCGGCTTTTGTCGCTTTTTTTGTTTGCTCAGGAGTTGCATACCTAGCACTTCCTGAGCACGGGTAGAATGAATATGGAAATTTGAGATTGCTAGAGATGTTACTGGAATTTTATTGAATAAACAACATTAATATAGTAAAAACCTATGCAATCACTTATTGATTTCAGTAAAGTTTGAATTTTTAAACATAATAAAATAATAAAAAAAGCTTTGAACTTCCTATATTATTATGATAAATTTTAAATGTAAGGTTTATGCAAACGTTTTCATTATGTGCAAGCATTTTAGTATTTTGAAAGAGTAATATTCTTTTTATTTACATATTGTTGAAAGCGTTTTCTTAAACCTAAAACATCATAGAAAAGAGAGGGTAAAAGTATGAAACGTAAAAAGTGGTATGCAGGTGCTTTATCAGCTTCGCTATTAGCAACAGCTATCTTAACGGGATGTTCATCGGATAGCTCCTCATCTAGCAGCGGAGACAAGGTTACTATTGATGTTTTCCAATTTAAAGTAGAGTTTAAAGATCAATTTGAAGCAGTGGCAGAAAAGTATGAAAAGGAAAATCCAAATGTAGATATTAATATTACGACAGTCGGCGGCGGAGAGGATTATGGTGCAGCATTGAAATCGAAATTCGCTTCCGGTAAGGAACCGGCTATCTATAATGTTGGCGGTCCGCAGGATGTGGAGGACTGGAAGGATAAATTAGCGGATTTATCGGATACAGAAGCCTCTAAAGCAGCGTTAGAGGGAACTCTTGACGGTGTCACAACAGATGATAAAGTACTTGGCCTTCCATATAACCAAGAAGGATACGGCTTGCTTTATAACAAAGAGATCTTCAAAAAAGCCGGTATTAAGGCAGAGGAAATCACCACAACAGAAGCACTTGAAAAAGCTGTTAAAACCATTGACAGCAAAAAAGATGAACTTGGTATTAAAGCGGTATTCGCTCTACCAGGTAAAGAAAAGTGGGTAACAGGCTTGCATTCCTCCAACGTGTTCCTTTCTCCTGAATTTGACGAGAACATCATGAATGCATATAACGCTGACAGCGTTGATTTCAAATATGGCGATCAATTCAAATGGTATATTGATCTCTCCAATAAATATTCCATTCAGCCAACAGTCAGTCTTGACTATTCTCAACAAGTTGAAGAAAACTTCTCTCTTGGTAAGGTAGCCATGATTCAACAAGGTAACTGGGTATACAGCTCCATCGAAGGGATTGACGAGGAATTCGCCCAAGAAAACGTTGGTATCCTGCCAATTCCTGTAGAAGGCTATAAAGAAGATTCTCTTCCAGTCGGCATTCCAATGTACTGGGGCGTAAACAGCAACAAGGATGAAAAAGTGATTGAAGCATCCAAAGATTTCTTAGATTGGTTGTACACATCTGATGAAGGTAAGAAGACCGTTCTTGAAGACTTCAGCTTTATCCCTGCTTATGAAGGCTATGATTCCAGCAAAATCGCGGATCCAATCTCCAGAGAAGTCTATGAATATGCGACTGAGGGCAAAACAATTGGTTGGGTATTCATGGGCTATCCAACTGGTTGGGGCGAGAACAAATTGGGTGTAAACATCCAAAAATATTTAAGTGATGAAATGACTTGGGATGAATTAGTCAAAGAATCACAAAAATCTTGGACAGAAGCTCGATAATATTCGGATAACGAAAAACGGCAAAACAAAGTAGAACATCTTGGGCTACTTTGTTTTGCTGGATACATTGTTTAATGAATATTAGAAGGCATTCCTGTCATGAATTTGGAGGGGTAATAATGCGTACTCGCAGTTTTTCCTACTGGCTATTTCTAACACCTGTTCTCGTATCGCTATTTTTGGTCGTCCTTTTACCGCTAGGACTCGGAATCTTTTATTCATTTACAGACTGGAATGGAATTCAGACAACTGCTTTTGTAGGGTTCCAAAACTATATCGGTATTTTCCAGGAGAAAGAATTCGTAGATGCCTTGTGGTTCACCGTGAAATTCTCCCTCGTATCGATCATTTTAATTAACGTGATTGGTTTAGTATTGGCCTTAATTGTTACTTCAAGAATCAAATCAAGTAATTTCCTTCGGACTATATTCTTTATGCCGAACCTAATTGGCGGGTTAATTTTAGGATTTATTTGGCAGTTCATTTTCACGAAAGCCTTTGACGCGGTGGGTGTAGCCTTGGGTTATGAAGGGCTGCAAGGTTGGTTATCTACTTCTTCTACAGGATTTTGGGGATTAGTGATCCTGATGAGCTGGCAAATGGCTGGCTATATTATGATTATTTACATTTCCTATCTTGAAAGCGTTCCAGAAGAATTAACTGAAGCTGCCGAGATTGATGGAGCAAACTATTTCCAAAAGCTTCGTGCGATTATTTTCCCTCTCGTTGCACCGGCATTTACAGTTAGTATGTTCTTGACGCTGTCCAATACATTTAAGCTATATGATCAGAACTTAAGTTTAACAGGCGGCGGTCCTTATAATTCCACGCAAATGGTGGCGATGGAAATCTTCCAGACAGCGTTTAAAGAAAGTGATATGGCCTATGCATCAGCAAAAGCCGTTGTCTTCTTCTTAATTGTCGCATCCATCAGCTTGACACAGGTGTACATCAACAAGAAAAGGGAGGTTGAGTTGTAATGCGCAGAAAGCATAACTGGCCTTTAGAAATCATCGGGATTATGTTGGCTTTACTTTGGCTCTCCCCATTTTATATCATGATTGTCAACTCCTTTAAAACGAAGAAGGAAATGTTTACAGATGTCTTAAATCTTCCGGAAGCCCTTAATTTCGACAACTATGTAGAAGCCTTTAAACAATTGGATTTCCTGAAGACACTCTTTAATTCCGTCTTCATTACCGTTGTGAGTGTCGTGTTGATTATTCTCTTTTCTTCCATGGCAGCGTATGCTCTTTCACGGAATAAAAGTAAGGTGAGTACAGTTTTATTCTTTGTATTCGTGGCAGCGATGCTGATCCCTTTCCAAACCGTTATGATTCCATTAATCTCGGTTTTTGGTAAGTTTGAAATGCTGAACCGTGCAGGGTTAATCTTTATGTACGTTGGTTTTGGCGCCAGCTTGTCCATCTTTCTGTACCATGGATCGTTAAAGGGGATATCCCAATCATTGGATGAAGCAGCAACGATTGATGGGGCCAACAGATGGCAAATCTTTTGGCATATTATCTTCCCAATATTGAAGCCTATTACGGTTACGGTCGCTATCTTGAATACGATTTGGATTTGGAATGACTATTTGCTGCCTTCCCTTGTCATTAATCAGGATGGCATGCAGACTCTACCACTTAAGATGTTCTTCTTCTTTGGGGAGTATACAAAACAATGGCATCTTGCCCTTGCTGGATTAACCTTGGCCATTCTTCCGGTCATTATCGGCTACTTCTTTGCGCAAAAACAAATTATTAAAGGTGTATCCGAGGGTGCCGTGAAATAAGGATACAGGAACGGAGGTAGGGCATTGGCGGATGTAACGATTAAAGATGTTGCCAGAGAAGCGAATGTAGCACCATCCACTGTATCAAGGGTACTCAAGGATAGCCCGCATATCAGCAGTCAAACAAAACGCAGAGTCCGGAAAGTGATGGAACGGTTGGGGTATACCCCTAATTTCCAGGCTCAAAGCTTAGTCGGGAAAAGCACACAGACCATTGGTGTCATTATGCCTGACACAGCGTATCACGCTTTTAAGAATCCGTTCTTCTCGGTCGTTCTTCGCGGGATTAGCCGTAGAGCCAATGAGCAGAAATATGGACTATATTTATCGACCAGTTATACACGAGAAGGAATCTATGAAGAAGTGGTTTCGATGGTACAAGGAAAAAGGGTAGACGGGCTCATCCTCTTGTATTCTCGTAAAAATGATGAGGTCATTGAGTTCCTGAAAGAGGTTGATTTTCCTTTTACGGTGATAGGCAGACCGCTCATGCATGAAAACAGCATTACGTATGTCGATAATGATAATGTGACCGTCGCCAAAGACGTGACAAATTATCTCATCAAGCTTGGGCATAAACACATTGCCTTTATTGGCGGAAACGAAAACTTTGCCGTAACCGTTGACCGCTTAAAGGGATACCGGGATGCCTTAGAGGAGAGTGGAATTCCATTCTGCGAAGATTATTTGATTGATGAACAGCTATTTAATGATCATGGGTTCGAATCGATTAAAAGCCTAATGGAACTGAAACCTATCCCAACAGCCATCATTGCCCAGGATGATTTGACTGGGTATGAGATCTTAAGCTATCTGGAAAAACTCACTATTCGTGTACCAGAGGATGTCTCCATCATCGGGTTTAATAATCAAACACTCTCTCAGCATTCAAAACCACCTTTGACGTCTGTGGAAATCAATATTCCTCGACTAGGTATTGAAGCAACGAATTGTTTAATCGAAAAGATTAAGAACCCGAATACTTTTGCAAAGCGGGTTACGATTCCAACTGAGTTTAAGGAGCGGGAATCGTGTAGAAAGATAGAATAAGCATTCTTTTGGCCACCTTTCTTATGAAGGGTGGCTTTTATCATGTGCCGGATGTGATTAATAGCTAGAAGGAGTGTATCCATTATGGGTTGAGACAATGAATCTACAACCGATGAATAACGGGACACGAATCTGGTTCAAAAGTCTATTCGGGAATCTATCATTAGCCTTCGTCAAAGAGATTCCATCAATATGATAACTATTATTCTGTTCTATTCTACATTAATCGCTACTCCGTTTGCTTATTGCTCTTTTAGGAAACTAGTATTCACCGGTTTACAGGGTGAAAAGGCGGGGGCTAAAGGGTGGTTTATTCACTCTGTGTGTATTGAAATGGACACTTTTATCCAGTGGTTAAGTGTATAGTCTCATTTTTGCCATGACAGCAGATTGCGACACCATATTCTATCAATTTTATATAGATTTTACTCTATATAGCGCAAAAAAAGTAGAATGGGGTGTATGTATGAAGAAGAAGCAGGCAAAGAAAGGCTTTGCCAAGTTATTAGTACTTTCTAGTTTCACATTGGCGTCCTTGTACCCGGTGGGGGCGATGGCGAATACGGCTGTGAATGATCAAGCCGTTGTACCAATCGCCAAGGAGGAAACGTCATCCATCGTCAAATTGGTCATCCCGGATCGCAAAACATTCGATAAGATGCAGGAAATGGGGGTCGACCTGACGCATAGTGTGCATGAGCATGATGGCGTGATTGAAGCGGATGTCGTTGTGACTCCTACTGAGCTTGCAACACTAGAAATGTTGGGTGTGAAGAAGAAAGAGACCATTGTGACGGAATCCCAGTGGAGGGGGAATGTAGCGGAACGTAACACATCTCAGGCGCTCGAGCAGGAACTAGCCTCTGAAATAGATACATTAAAGGTATTACGGGCCAATTATTTTACCAACCAGTCAGGGGATTTCCTTTACTTGGAGGTCAAATCCAGTGCGGGAGAAACAGCCAGCACCGCTTTGACGGCAAAATGGAAGGAAGGCGACAGTGAAAAATCGGCGACTCTTTCAAGGAAAGTGGATTATGGACAGTATCTATACCACACCATTTTAATCGAAGTCGATGAGATTCCGAGGGAAGTAACCATTGAATCGAATTTGGGAGGAAAGACGTCCAAAAAGCTGACGGAATGGCTTGGCGACCTTCCTGATGAGCCGAACGACCATTACGTGAAGGACTTTGTTGATCATTATATGGATCCAAATGAATTATATGAGAGAGCAGAAAGCTTGGCCGAGGAATTTCCTGAGCTGATTGAAATTGTGGAGATGCCGTACAAAACGAATGGGTACCGCAGGCACGCCCAAGCCACAATCGGGGAGATGAGCAATAATGCCATCGTTCTGACGTCCAAGGCTTGGGGACATAAGGGAGGAAATGATCTTTCCGTCGAGCTGGTGAATCCGAATAAGAAGAATGCCAACCTGAAAGTAACGGTTAAAAAGAATGTCATTACCGTCCAATTAGCGACGAATAGAGACAAGGAAATAACAACGACAGCAGCTCAGGCAGTTGCGGCGATTAATAGCCAGGCAAAATCAGTGGTAAGCGCCACAACGTATCGAGGAAATGCGGGAGCGGGAGTCCTGTCTGCGGCATCAGCGCAGCTGACAGACGGATTGGATGCACCTGAATCTGTTTCACGCGAGCCGCAAACGATGAAGGTCATCCGCATCGGGAAACAGAAGAACGGCACGAAGCCTGGAGTACTCGCTTATTCCCAGGAGCATGCCCGTGAATGGGTGACACCACTCGTGACAATCGAGACAGCAGAGCGCTTAGTCCGAAATTATGCCCATGATAAGCCAACGAAACAATTGGTCAATAATCTGGATATCTTCCTGATTCCGACGATGAATCCGGACGGGGCCAATTACAGCTTCTATGACTATAATATGCAGCGGAAAAACATGAAAAACCATTGTGGTCCAACCCAAAGTGATCCTGGTTATCAAAACTCTTGGGGTGTTGACCTGAACCGAAACTATACAGCGGGATCCGTGTATGACGGCTTTATCGGAGCATCGACATCCTGCACAAGCTCGACTTTTGCAGGTCCTGAAGAAGGCTCTGAAGTGGAAATGAGAAATATGGCCTGGCTTGTTGATGAATACAGCAATATCAAATTTGCGATGAACGTTCATAGCTATGGCGGATATTTCATGTGGTCTCCAGGATCGTATGATGCTGAAAGGAACACATTGCCACGCCCGACTGCTGGAGAGGAAGCTTTTTATTGGTCCGCATCCAGTCACATTCTTAATAAAATCCAAGACCACCGCGGAACCGTCATCCTCCCTGGAAGGACTGGCCCGATTCCAGATGTATTGTACTCAGCAGCAGGTAACTCAGCTGATTATCTATGGTATGAAAAAGGCATCTTTGCCTGGAACTTCGAAGTCGGTGCTGACCTTTATAATAAGTCCACAAAGAGATGGGAAGCTGTAGGCTTCCAGCCGACTTTTGAAGAAGGACATGAAGAAGCGATGGAATTCTCCAACGGTCTGATCGGATTGATGGAGGTTGCCCATAATCAGGCAAAGGACAAAACAAATCCACGCACAATCGCCGACCCGGGAAGCGGCACATATAAGGATAAAGTGGATGTATCCTTCATTACGAGCGAACCGGCGACCATCTATTACACATTAGATGGCAGCCGACCAAACTTTGATTCTCCGAAATTGATGCTCTCTGGTGTGAGGGAATCAGCCGAATCGATCGAAATTACCGAGACAAGCACCCTCAACTGGTTCTCTGTCGATATCGCTGGAAATATCGAAAATAATTATAATCCATTCGGAAATGGCAAAAAGTATAATTCTGCTACATTTAAGATTAAATGATTCAGGAAATGAGGCAACCCAAGTGTTTATTGGGTTGCCTACCTTTATTTTAGGCAAATCAAAGTTAGAGTGGCATCAGCATCTATTTTAATGTTGATGGCTGCGTACTTTAAAAATCTACAAGTTTTTAGTTGATCACAATAGAATTGTGGTGATATACCTTGATGCCAACAACCATAATTGAATTAGGTATACTGATTTTCATTTTTATAGGGTTGAATGTTTTGGCACTATTTCTTACTAGCTTCAAAAAAATGCTAAGAATCATATCATGGATTATTTTAATAGCCGGCATCACCTTTTACTCCATTAGACCGTTCCTAGTGGATTTGCAAACAAAATCTGCTATTGAGAAATTGGATACGCATTTAGAAAGAGTTTTTCCCGAAGATCATTGGGAAGTGACCGATTCAGATGATTATCGATTAACCAATGAAAAGAAACTCTTTGTTATATTCGAAAATGAACCTAATGTCACTTATCTATATAACATCAATAAGCAAACGGTTACTCAAGTAGATAGGTGGACGAAATCTGAGAAGTCACTACACTCAGAGAACATCATACCTACCCACAAGGAATAGGTTATACCTTGATAGCAGCTGCTAAACTGTCCTCCTGCTTGCAGAACTATGTATGGATAAAAGATAGTAGGAATTTATTCATTCCTACTATCTTCAGTAGGAATATTCCTTACTTAGAAATAAACTGCTGTGTCCAAATATGTCCGTTTTTCGCGTAGCCTACGCCAATATGGGTGAACTTTGTGCTCAAAATATTGGCTCTGTGACCGGAGCTATTCATCCACGCCTTAACCACTTGCTCTGGTGTGGATTGTCCTTTAGCGATATTTTCACCGGCAGCTTTATAATTAATGCCGAAGTTCTTCATCATATCAAATGGAGATCCGTATACAGGGCTGTTATGACTAAAGTAATTATTATCTCTCATGTCCTCTGACTTGTATCTGGCTACTCTAGCAAGCTCCCAATCATATTTCAATTCTTTGAGACCTTGTTTCGTTCTTTCT
>NZ_JBJEFJ010000098.1:0-2069 GCF_051873915.1 Pradoshia sp. | reverse complement strand
TTGAATAGGAAGAATAAGTGACAATCACTCATTTTTGAAAATCATTTATTCCGTTTAGCCCCAAACTCTTTTTTCCTATTCTCTTACAATGAGGCAAACTCCTCAATCAATTCCCGATACTGTTTCATCGCGTTATTAATTGGCTCAGGCGAGGTCAAATCAACCCCTGCCTTCTTCAAGAGATCAAGCGGATATTCGGAGCTTCCGCTCTTTAAGAATTCCAGATAGGAGGCTTGAACCTCTTTGTTGCCCTTCAGCAATTCCCCTGCCAAATGAATGGCGGAGACAAATCCAGTCGCATATTTGTACACATAGAATGGACGGTAGAAATGAGGAATTCGTGACCAGCCGTATGCTGTTTCTTCCTCTTCTTCTACGACATCACCGCTGTAGGCATTTGATAATTGGCCGTAAATTTGATTGAAGGATTCCTTATTAAGCGGTTCGCCTTGCTCTGCCTTCTCATGCGTGATTTTCTCAAACTCACTGAACATAACCTGCGTGAAGAAGGTTCCGTTGAACTGGTCAATAAAGTAATTCAATAAGTATTTCCGTTTCTTCGGATCCGTCGTTTCTTTCAATAAGTAATGAATTAACAGCACCTCATTTACCGTTGAGGCCACCTCTGCCACAAAGATGGAATAGCCGGCTGAGATTCTTGGCTGATAGGTAGAGGAATAATAGCTGTGCATCGCATGGCCCATCTCATGAACGAGCGTGAACTGGCTGTCAATATCATCATGATGATTCAACAGGATGAACGGGTGTACCCCATAAACGCCAAGATTATAGGCGCCAGAGCGCTTCCCTGGCGTTTCCCTGACATCGACATAGCGTTTGTCACGGAAGCTGCTGAGGATGCTTAAATACTCCTCACCAAGCGGATGAAGTGCCTTTAGCATGGTCTCGTAGGCTTCGTGATAGCTGATATCCTGCTTCACACCTTCTACAAGATCGACACTCAAATCATATGGCTTCAATTGTTCAAGACCGAGGATTTCCTTGCGAATCTCATTATAACGGTGCTTCGCATCTAAATTCTTTCTTGTCGTTTCAATCAAATTCTCATATACCTCAACCGGCACCTTATCAGCAAACAATGCCTTCTCAAGCGCGGATGAGTAGTTTCGAATCTTTGTCCGCACAACATTGTTCTTAATATTGGCTGATAAGGTAGAAGCAATCACGTTCGCATATTGAAGGTAAGGCTTGTAATAGGCTTTATAGGCCTCTTTCCGTACATTTCGGTCAGTGTCCTCAATCAGCTTTGAGTACATCCCCCTCGTGAGCTCGACCATATCGCCATTGCCGTCAGATACCTCGCCGAACTGAATGTCCGCATTATTGAACATTTGGAAGGTCGTATTCGGAGCAGAGAAGGTTTCCCCTAGTTTCGATAAGAGCTCCTCCTGTTCCTTATTCAAGGTGTGATTCTTATAACGGAACGCATCCCATAAGTCCTTCTCGAAGTATTGGAGTCCCTCCTGTTCCTTAATATACGTGCGCAACGTCTCTTCATCCAAGCTTAATAAGTACGGCATGAAGAATGCGCCGGCCTCGCTTAACTTCACGCTAAGCGTACGTGCTTTCGCCAGTAAATTTTGCGCCAATGATTCTCGTGTATCCAAATCACCAAGCAGCATCGCATACACGTATATATTCGTGAAGATGGCATCTGTCTCTTCATTCTTGGTCAAATAATCAAGCAAGTCCTTGCCATTCTGTATTGCCCCATTATAGGCAGCAATCTCACCGACAAGTCCCTCTACCTGCTGATAATCCTTCTCCCAATCGTCTATGCTGGAGTATAGGTCAGTCAAATCCCATTTCTCATGGTCTGGTACTTCATTGCGATCTTTATACTGTTTCATATGGCTGCCTCCTGTTCATTTGTCCATTGTTTATGTATATACATGGATAGGCCCGTATTAGCACTGGTCCCTTATCTATCTAGTTTACCAATAAAGAGCAGAAAACTTACGATACTTGCTTGAAAGATACGATAAGATTTCAATCCATCAGGGAGTTCCTCATCCCTTATTCTTCTACCGGCCGTTCAGATTGCCTAA
>NZ_JBJEFJ010000097.1:0-11236 GCF_051873915.1 Pradoshia sp. | reverse complement strand
CTCATATAGGGAGGTCTTTTTCTTTTAGTCTGCAAGGTTTCCTTCGATTCTCGCAGGGTATTGTATGATACAGGCTACTAACACATAATCTGCCAAATATATCTGATAAAATACGAGAAGGACGTGAGAATATGATTTCAAAGGACCAAATCAATCAGTTGAAAGATAGATTGGAAGACCAAAAATCTGAACTCTTGGAAAAGATTCAGTCCGGGAAGAACTCCCGTATGGATTTAAGCGAGCGAGATTCTGTCAGTGAGCTATCAGCCTATGATAATCACCCTGCAGACCTCGGAACTGAATTATTTGAGCGGGAGAAGGATATCGCACTTCATGTTCATGAAGAAGAGCAAGTAAATCGAATTGATGATGCATTAAAGGCCATTGATGAGGGGACCTACGGGAAATGCCGGGAATGCGGACAGGAGATTCCTTTCGAACGACTGGAGGCCATTCCGAATACCCTTTATTGCATAGAGCATGCAGAGGCCGCAGACCGGCGCTCCGATGAAAAACGGCCAAGCGAGGAAAGTATAATCAAGGACCCTAGAAAGGATTCCATGCAGCGCACCTATGACCCGCGAATCGAGGATTACCGTGACAGCTTCGGGGATGCTGCTCGGTACGGAACATCTGAAACACCGTCCGACATGGCCAATAACAGCGGCGAGTATGACGATATGTATCCAGAGGAAGACCGATCAGGTGATTCTCCGAATGACATAGAGGACTTTGTCGGCAACGGCCCAGATGGTGAACGCACCGTTTACCGGAATGAGGAGCTTGAGGCTTATGAGGAAGAATTGGACGAAGAAGGAATCGAATCGCCACTCGGTGATATTCCATACCGTAAAGAGGACAGCTATGTAACTGATAAGAAGAAATAAGAAAAGCAAGCCCGAAATCGGGCTTGCTCAACTTCTTTAAGCTTGTATAATTGGAGAATTCACAGGCTTAATATGCCAGATATTATCTGCATACTCAGAGATTGTTCTGTCACTTGAGAAGAATCCTGAGTTAGCGATATTAACTACGCTTGACTGATTCCACTTCTTCTTATCTTCATAGGCTTTTGAGACCATTTCCTGTGTCTTCGCATACGAATCAAAGTCACGGAGAACAAAGTATTGATCATTCTCAATCAGCAAGGAATCATAAATCATGTCAAACATGCCATTTGTGTTCGGGAAGAAACCGTTCACAAGCTGGTTGACTGCTTCATGGATCCTTCTGTCGAGCATATAATATTCCGAAGAATGATAGCCTCCGTGGGCTTGATAATTCATAACTTCATCAGAGGTCATACCGAAGATAAAGATATTATCCTTGCCAACACGTTCATGAATCTCCACGTTTGCTCCATCCATCGTTCCGATTGTTAAAGCACCATTCATCATAAATTTCATATTTCCTGTGCCTGATGCTTCCTTGCTCGCTGTAGAGATTTGTTCACTCACCTCAGAAGCCGGGAAAATTTCCTCTGCCAATGACACACGATAATTCTCAAGGAAAACAACTTTTAAATAATCATTCGTTGTCTTGTCATTATTGACCTTCTCGGCGACTGTGTTAATCAGCTTAATGATTTTCTTCGCATAGTAATATCCTGGTGATGCCTTTGCCCCAAATATAAAGGTTCGCGGATGCGGACGGAAATTCGGCTCTTCCTTCATGCGATTATACAAATACATAATATGAAGAACATTTAATAATTGCCGTTTATATGCATGAAGACGTTTAACCTGCACATCAAAGATGCTGTCCACATTAACCTTAATCTGATTTTGCTGGAAGATACGCTCAGCCAGCTTAACTTTATTATCATGTTTGACCTTCTCAAGCTTTTCTAAGAAGGCGGCATCATTTTGGAATGACTCTACTCCTTTCAAGCATGAAGGGTCAACCATCCATTTATCCCCGATTGATTCCGTAATCAAATTGGAAAGGGCTGGGTTGGATTTAATGAGCCATCTTCGGTGCGTAATGCCATTCGTTTTGTTGTTAAATCGCTCTGGGAATACTTGATAGAAATTATTCATTTCCCGCTTTTTCAAAATCTCCGTATGTAAATGGGCAACCCCATTTGTGCTATGAGTGCCAACTAAGGCTAAATGAGCCATCTTCACCTGATCATGGGCGATGATCGCCATATCCTCAATTCGCTGCCATTGACCCGGATACTTATCCCACAACTCCTTACAGAAGCGTTCATTGATTTCTTGGACAATCATGTAGATGCGAGGCAAGAGCGGCTGGAACAGGCGTACTGGCCATTTCTCCAATGCCTCTGAAAGAGTTGTATGATTCGTATAAGAAAACGTTTGAACCGTAATGTCCCAAGCCTCTTCCCACGAAAGCATCTCCTCATCCAGTAAGATTCGCATCAGTTCAGGAATCGCAAGAACAGGGTGTGTATCATTGATATGTATAGATACATAATCGGGCAGCTGCCTAATATCCTTCTGCTTCTTCCTGAACGTATTTAAAATAGCATCGATACTTGCCCTCACTAAGAAGTATTGCTGTTTCAGCCGAAGAATCTTACCACTGTCCTCTGCGTCATCGGGATAAAGGAACTCAGATACCATTTCTGTCTCCCGCTTATAACGCATGATGTCATCATGGAATGGAACATTGGCAGGCTCCGCATTCCATAGACGAAGTGTATTCACCGTTTCTGTATGATAGCCTACAACTGGAATATCATAAGGAACGGCCATGATTGGTTCTGCATCGCGGTGTTTGAAGCAAAGCCGTCCATCCTCGTCATAGTAAGATTCAACCTTTCCCCAAAACGGGACTTCAACAGCCAAATCAGATTTACGTACCTCCCAGACCTGGCCATTTTGAAGCCATAGCTCCGGATATTCTACTTGGACACCGTCAATGATTTTCTGTTCAAACAGTCCGTATTTATAGCGGATGCCGCAGCCATGGCCTGGAAGATCAAGTGAAGCAAGGGAATCCATAAAGCAGGCTGCCAAGCGGCCAAGTCCTCCATTACCAAGAGCGGAATCAGGTTCAGTCGATTCTAAATCCTCCAGGTTTATCCCAAGGTCGGCAAGGCCCTCTTCCACGACATCATGAATGCCGAGGTTGAGGATGTTACTGCCCATGATTCTCCCAAGGAGGAATTCAATCGATAAATAATAGACTTGCTTCGTTTCGCTCGTACGGTATACTTGATTCGTTTTAATCCAATTGTTGCTGATATATTCGCGAATCATGTTGCCTAGCACGTGGTATTGGTCCTGCAGACTAGTCTCTTCAAAACTCTTTCCCACGGACATTTCTAGCTTGGATAAAAAGGCTTTCTTAAATTGTTCTTTATTATCAAACATCTAAAAATCATGCCCCCTAAATCAAGTCTGTATATAATCTTTCATACTCTACTGCTGAGCGTGCCCAGCTATAATCCTTCTCCATTGAATTCTGGACGATTTTCTTCCATTCCTTTGGTTTCTTATAGAAGGACAGCGCCCGATGGATCGTATAAAGCATGTCATGCGCATTGAAATTGGTAAAGGAAAAGCCGTTTCCTTCTCCCGTATATTCATTATATGGCTGCACTGTATCTCGCAGGCCTCCTGTTTCACGCACAATTGGCAATGTGCCATAGCGCATCGCAATCAATTGACTCAAGCCGCATGGTTCAAATTTAGACGGCATAAGGAATAAGTCAGCTCCCGCATAGATTTGGTGAGCAAGATCTTCATTAAAGCCGATATGAACACGGCATTTGTCCTGATACCACTGAGCTGAGTATCCAAAGAAATGCTCAAATTCCGGGTCACCTGTCCCCAGCATGATGAACTGGGCATCCTGCTGCATAATTTCATGGAAGACAGCTCGGACTAAATCGAACCCTTTTTGCTTCGTCAATCGTGAAATAACCGCAATCACCGGCTTACTCTCATCTACCGGCAAACCAAAGTGCTCCTGGAGCTTCTTTTTATTCTTTTTCTTGCCAGCCAAATCAGCCGCACTGAACTGGTACGGCAGGGAGGAATCGTTTTCCGGATTATACAAATCATTATCAATCCCATTAACGATGCCGTATAAATCATGGTCCCTAGATTGCAGTATACCCTCTAGCCGCTCCCCAAAATACGCCGTTTTTATTTCTTCCTTGTACGTTGGGCTTACAGTTGTAATTGCATCTGCATAAGTAAGTGCGGTCTTCATGAAATTGACGCATCCGCCAAACTCCACTTGATTAAAGTAATCATAATGAACACCAAGTACATCACCAAGGAAGCCTTTTTCATAGATTCCTTGGAACATTAAATTATGAATAGTAAATACATTCTTCACATTAGCCAGCTTTGTATCTTGATGCTGGGTCTTAAGAAGGAATGGAATCATGCCTGTATGCCAGTCATGCGTATGTATAATGTCAGGCAGGAAAGGAATATGATAAAGCGTTTCGACAGCCGCTTTGCAAAAATAGGCGAAGCGCTCTCCATCATCAAATTGTTCATACAATTTAGGACGATGGAAATAGTATTCATTGTCCATGAAATAATACGTAACACCCTCATATTCTAATTCAAATATTCCGCAGTACTGTCTTCTCCAGCTAAGCTGAACCTCAAATTCAGCAATCTTTTTTGCGGAATCAAAAAAATGGGCAGGGATTGTTCCATACTTTGGAAGCAATACTCTTACCTCATGCCCAAGTTTCTTCAATTCTTTTGGAAGGGAGCCGGCCACGTCGGCCAGCCCGCCAGATTTAGCAAATGGTACACATTCAGATACTATAAATAAAACATTCACGAATTCATCAACGCTCCTTGCTTTACACCTTTTTGAATGACGATTGGCTGGAATGGCGAACCAACTAATATTGTACCATCCGCAATCTCCACATCCTTATCAAGAATGACATAATCGAGCTTGCAATTCTTGCCTATTTTGGTTTTCTGCATGATGATGGAGTTTTTGATGGTTGTACCTTCGTCAATATTAACCGCTCTGAAAACGATGCTGTGGTCAACTTCTCCCTTAATGACACAGCCATTAGCAACCATCGCTTGAGTAACATTGGAGCCAATGCCATACTTGGAAGGCGGCTCATCCTTCACCTTCGTATAGATTGGGCTTTTCTTCATGAATAGCTGATACCAGTTGTCAACCTTCAATAGCTCCATGCTTGTTTGGAAGTAGGAGCTAATGGAATCAACAACCGCCAAATATCCATCATATTCAAATACATGGACCTTGAATCCAGAATAATGATCATGCACGGCTTCACTTACGGATGTATAGCCCGTCTCCTGACGTTCTTCAATCAATTTCACGAGCAAATCCTTCTTCAAGACATAGATTCCAAGGGATATCTTGCCCTTTTTGACTTCGGTAATGTCTCCTCCATGCTTCAAATGCTCTTTAAGCACGGCATTGAAGTCAATATTGCATACTGTATGGCTGTTTGCGACAACCACATATTCCTGCTCGCTTCTCTCAAGATAAGTCATATGATAAGAGAAATGCTCCAAGGAAGTGATTTCTCCATTCGTTTCCGCCGTATGCGGAACAGGCAGGAAGAAAAGCCCGTCTCTTTTTCTGTTCAAATCCCAATTCTTCCCTGTACCGAGATGGTCCATCAAGGAACGAAAATGATATTGTGGATAGACAGCCACATTAGATATGCCGGAATTAACCATGCTGGACAGGATGAAATCAATCAGCCGGAAGCGGCCTGCAATTGGCAAGGCGGCAACATTGCGGTGGTTCGTTAATATATCAAGAGATTCAAAGTTTTGCGTGGCATCAATAATGCCCAACAATGATTTATTCATATTCGTTTTTCAGCGCCTTTCAATATATTAGGATAGTTTTATCGCATTCTCTTCTGTAAGCAGCTCTGGATTAACTAGAATGACATCCTCATCATCAATCGGCTTGATCACTTGGTCATCCGGAATTACCGCACCAGGAGGAATGATGGCTCTTTCAATCACAACGTTCTTGCCAACGATGGCATCAGACATGATGACTGAATCCTTAATGTATGAGTTCTCTCCTACCCTTGCACCGTAGAACAAGACCGATTTCTCAATCTTCCCATCTACGATACAGCCTTCATTGATAAGCGATTCACGTACAACAGCCTTTTCAGATAAATATTGCGGAGCTCTGTTTGGATTAACAGAGTAAATACGCCATTTGTAGTCATACATATTTAACTCGCAATCTTCATCCAGCAAGTCCATATTCGCTTCCCAATAGCTTGTAAGTGTACCAACATCCTTCCAATAGCCTTGGAAAGGATAGGCATATACTTTTTTGTTATATTTCAATAGCATCGGAATAATATCTTTTCCAAAGTCACGAGAGGAATGTTCATTTTGGGCATCCTTGATCAAGAATTCCTTCAAGACTTTTCGATTGAAGATGTAAATGCCCATTGAGGCAAGATTATTTTTCGGTTTTTTCGGTTTTTCCTCAAATTCTTCAACAGAGTAATCATCTCTTGTATTCATGATACCGAAGCGGCTTGCTTCATCCCATGGAACTTCGATTACAGAGATCGTCGCGTCTGCTCCTTTTTCCTCATGATACTCAAGCATTTTGGAGTAATCCATCTTATAAATATGGTCACCAGAGAGGATGATGACATAATCCGGATCATATTGATCGATATAATTCAGGTTTTGATAAACCGCACTGGCTGTTCCTGTATACCATCTCATCTCCTTGGAGGCGGAGTATGGAGGAAGAACCGTTACACCCCCGTCCCGTAAATCCAAGTCCCAGGCACTTCCATTTGATAAATAAGAGTTAAGCAATAATGGCTGGTATTGGGTAAGAACTCCTACGGTATCAATGCCTGAATTGGTGCAATTACTTAATGTGAAGTCGATGATTCTGTACTTTCCGCCGAAAGGTACAGCTGGTTTTGCCACATCTGCGGTTAAAGCCTCAAGCCTTGTTCCTTGTCCCCCTGCGAGCAGCATTGCCACGATTTTTTTCTTTGCCATTTTGATTTAACTCCTTCCGTTTTTTAATTGGGCGAAGCACTGTGATACCAAATGGCGGTATCTTCACAACGACATGATATGGTTTTCCGTGGAACCCTTCATCCTGTGCCGGTATAGCCTTTTTATTCACATGATTGCTTCCGCCGTATTTTCGATCATCACTATTTAATATTTCTTTGTATTCATACTTATCCGGAACACCGACTTTGTATTGATCATAAGCAATATTTTTGAAATTACAGATAACAATCAATGGATTGCCGCCTTTATCCCTCCGTACAAAAGAGAAGATCGATTGGTCGGTATTATTGACATCAATCCATTCAAATCCTTCCGGGCAGTCATCCAGTTCATATAAAGGTTTGGATCGCTTATACAATTTTAATAAATCCTTAAAGAATTCATTCAGTGTGCGGTGGGAATCATAATTGAGCAGATGCCAGTCAAGTTGTTCTTTATCTTTCCATTCAGAAAACATGCCTAGCTCTCCACCCATGAACAACAATTTCTTCCCTGGGTGTGCAGCCATATATCCTAATAACAATTTCAATTGGGCGAATTTCTCTTCATAGCTTCCTGGCATTTTGTCTAGCAGGGATTTCTTGCCGTGAACCACTTCATCATGTGACAAAGGCAGAATAAAGCGCTCCGAGTAGGCATACATCAAGGAGAATGTTACTTTATGATGGAGATTTGAGCGGAAATGCTGATCCGTTTCCATGTATTCTAAAATATCGTTCATCCAACCCATATTCCACTTATGGGTAAATCCTAAACCTCCCTCTGTTACCGGCTTAGTTACCCCTGGCCAATCTGTTGAATCTTCTGCCATCATAAGCACGGAAGGGTCATATTCTTTAAGTACACGATTTAACGTCTTCATAAACTTGATTGCATATGGATTGATATCGCCACTATATGTATTCGGCCAATAAATCATATTGGCAACCGCATCCACCCGGAATCCATCCACATGGAAACAGTCCATCCAATAACGTGCGTTTGAAATCAGGAAGCTGTGAACTTCCGGCTTCCCTAAATCAAAATTAGCCGTTCCCCAAACTGGATTCTCCCGATGCTTATGGTCATGGTATTCATAAACCGGGGCTCCATCAAAGAGGAATAATCCATGGGCATCCTTGCAATAATGCCCTGGCACCCAATCAAGCAAAACACCGATATTATTTTGATGACATTGATCGATGAAATATCTTAAGTCATCCGGATTGCCATATCGGCTTGTAGGTGAGTAATAGCCAGTTCCTTGATAACCCCATGAGCCATCAAAGGGATGCTCTGTAAGCGGCATAAGCTCAATATGAGTAAAGCCCTGCTCAATGATGTAAGGAATCAGTTCAGATGCTAGCTCCCTATATGTATAAAAATACTCTATCTCACATTCAATGCTAGGGATAAAATCATCCTCATCCTTTATCTTCTTCTTCCACGTTCCCGCATGCATTTCATAAATATAAAGCGGCTCATCTGTACAATTTTTCTTGGATTTCTTCTTAAGCCATGATTGGTCACTCCATGTATAATCCGTTTCATACGGATATACAACGGAAGCGGTATTTGGTCTGATTTCTGAAAAGAAGGCATACGGGTCGCTTTTTAGAAGGATTTCACCTGATATTGCTTCAATCTCATACTTGTAAATTTCATTGGAGAGATTCGCTTCAATGAGGACAGACCAGATCCCTTGTTCGGATACTTTCACCAGTTCATAGCCTATGCCATTCCACTTGTTGAAAGAGCCGACTAACCGGATGCTGCGGGCGTTTGGGGCAAATACTGTAAAGCGGGTAAACACTTTATTATTTTCCTCAATTAGATGGGCTCCAAACAGCTTGTAAGCATCATATAGTGAGCCCTCATGAAATAAGTGAATCTGATAATCTGTAGGTGCATTATGAGGCATATCATCACCCTTTCAGTATTTTTTCAAAGTATTCCTAATATAATAATTAAACTATTTAACCCATAAATAACGCAAATGTAAAAATTGTTAAAATATTTATTATATCCCCACATTTTTTACCTTTTCGACTGATTTCTCCCTGTCAGTTGCTTTTTCATATTCCCTTTATCAAGCAGGTTGAAAACATTCATAAAGACCTATTTAAGCTCATTATGCATACATTTATTTGCTAAATAATACACCTCGTTAATAATGATTTCGCTTAATCTTCTCAACTTCCTGCCTGAAATTCTGTGGAAGAAATAAATATGAACATATTCTACTATCATTGCGTTATTATTTATCTACTTTTATCATACTAGATATTACGCTTCGTATTATCTAACAATTGGGTGAATTCAAAATAACGTTTTTGTTAGATAGGCATCTCAGCTGTATTAAATAGAAAGCCCTGTTAAGTGTTGATTTACGCTGGAGGGGCAAATTCAAGGGTTTTAATGAGCTGCCACCAATGCTTTTTTATCTGCGGATTGACTCCTTTTCGTAATCTCATAGGAATCAATCACCTGAAACGTTAACGGGCAGTTTTCAATTATCAACAACCTTCTTTAACACGCCAAATGAACGCAAAAAAAGACATGTACAATTTGTACATGTCTCTTAATAATATTATCTTATGACCCCTACGGGATTCGAACCCGTGTTACCGCCGTGAAAGGGCGGTGTCTTAACCGCTTGACCAAGGGGCCGAATGGTGGCTCAGGACGGAATCGAACCGCCGACACAAGGATTTTCAGTCCTTTGCTCTACCGACTGAGCTACTGAGCCATCATTTATGTAAATGGCGGTCCGGACGGGACTCGAACCCGCGACCTCCTGCGTGACAGGCAGGCATTCTAACCAACTGAACTACCGGACCAATATAAAGGATATTATGGAGGAGGAAGAGGGATTCGAACCCCCGCGCGGTTTGACCCGCCTCTCGGTTTTCAAGACCGATCCCTTCAGCCAGACTTGGGTATTCCTCCAATATGAGATGGTGCCGGCAAGAGGACTTGAACCCCCAACCTACTGATTACAAGTCAGTTGCTCTACCAATTGAGCTACACCGGCAAATAATAATCTCTCGTTGACTGCTTTATTATTCTAACCTGTTTCTAGGGATAATTCAATCAGAAATATATGGAAATACTAATTTTATTTTTACGTAGAATCTTAAAGATCTGGAAGTATAGAAGAACGACCTCACCTTCAGTGATGGCGAGAGAAGAAAAGCCCTTATCAGCCCGTTTAAAGGCTTTTAGAATGAAGATAAATAAAGGAACCCTCTCTATCATCTTTCATCCCAGAACGCCCTTCAGAGCTGTTTAACCATCTAGTTAATTTTATGCTTCATCTTATTTAGAATGATACAATACAATCTACTCCCTAATCTGAATCGAAAACCAATACAAGTTGTATTTATTTTTCATGCCGCTTTAAACAACTTCTAAATAATCATTCTTCTATGACTAAATCATTAACTCTTGGTGAGAATAGAATGTTCCCTCTGCTCAAGAGCCATATGCCGAATGGATAGAATTTTAGAAACAAAGAAAAAACCATGCACAATTTGTACATGGTTTATGACCCCTACGGGATTCGAACCCGTGTTACCGCCGTGAAAGGGCGGTGTCTTAACCGCTTGACCAAGGGGCCAAATGGCGGAGAAGGAGGGATTTGAACCCTCGCGCCGGTTACCCGACCTACACCCTTAGCAGGGGCGCCTCTTCAGCCTCTTGAGTACTTCCCCATATATATGGCTCCGCAGGTAGGATTCGAACCTACGACCGCTCGGTTAACAGCCGAGTGCTCTACCACTGAGCTACTGCGGAATATTGATATGGGCCTAAATGGACTCGAACCATCGACCTCACGCTTATCAGGCGTGCGCTCTAACCAGCTGAGCTATAGGCCCATTATGATAATAATTGGAGCGGGTGAAGGGAATCGAACCCTCATCATCAGCTTGGAAGGCTGAGGTTTTACCACTAAACTACACCCGCATCTATGGGGCGGCTGATGGGAATCGAACCCACGAATGTCGGAACCACAATCCGATGCGTTAACCACTTCGCCACAACCGCCGTGCGTTATTTGTTAATTAAATGGTGGCTCAGGACGGAATCGAACCGCCGACACAAGGATTTTCAGTCCTTTGCTCTACCGACTGAGCTACTGAGCCAATTCATTTTTCTTTATATGCTGCTCAATGCTAATCGATGAGCTAACAGTAATAATGGCGGTCCGGACGGGACTCGAACCCGCGACCTCCTGCGTGACAGGCAGGCAT